>DATEOJ010000518.1:0-9232 GCA_035274235.1 Pyrinomonadaceae bacterium | reverse complement strand
GCGATGTCGAGGAGGCCGTGATGCGTCGGGCCGTCCGCTCCGACGATGCCTGCGCGATCCATAGCAAACGTCACATTGAGATCCTGCAGACAGACGTCGTGGATCAATTGATCAAAACCGCGTTGAAGGAATGTTGAATAGATCGCGGCGACCGGTTTGAGACCCTCACACGCCATACCGGCGCAGAACGTTACGGCGTGCTGCTCGGCGATACCTACATCGAACGCGCGTTCGGGAAACTTCTCGAGAACTTTATCGATACCGGTGCCGTCAGGCATCGCAGCCGTCAGTGCGACGATGGTCTCGTCATCCGCCATCAGTTCGCACATCGTGTCGCCAAAGACCGATGTGTATGTCGGTGCCGAAACTTTGCTCGATTTGTAAGGCAGGCCGGTCTCGGGATCGAAAGGTCCCGTCGCGTGATATGCGTAGTAGTTCTTCTCGGGGTTCGGAAAGCCTTTGCCCTTTGTCGTCAGTGCGTGGACGATCACCGGACCGTCATCGACCTTCTTCGCTTCCTCAAGCGCACGCACGAGCATCGGTACGTTGTGACCATCGACGTACCCGATGTACTTAAACCCGAGTTCGTTGACGAGTGCCCCTGGCAGTACAGCCGCAGCGATCGCATCCTTGACCGACTTCGCCGCGTGTCGCAGATGACGACCGATACCCGGAACGCTTTCGAGCGCGTCGCCGATCTCTTCCTTCAGATGTTGGTAGCTCTGCGCTTCTTTGATGCGATTCAGATATCGGCTCAGACTTCCAACCGCCGGAGCGATCGACATACCGTTGTCGTTGAGGATCACGACAAGTCGCGACTTCAAGTGTCCCGCCTGGTTGATGGCCTCCATCGCCATGCCGCCGGCGAGCGACGAATCGCCGATCAGCGCACAGACATGAAAATCTTCGTTTTTCTTATCGCGTGCGATCGCCATTCCGAGTGCCGCCGAAAGCGACGTCGATGCATGGCCCGCACCGAATGTGTCGTACTCCGACTCATCGCGTCGAAGAAACCCTGAGAGTCCGCCTTCCTGTTTGATGGTGTGAAGTTGGTCGCGACGTCCCGTGAGGATCTTATGAGCGTAGGCCTGATGACCGACATCCCAAACGAGCCGGTCGCTCGGCGTGTCAAATACGTAATGCATCGCGACGGCGAGTTCGACCGCTCCCAGTGACGCCCCCGTGTGACCGCCAACGCGCGAACAAGTGTCAATGATGAATTGCCTCACTTCGTCGGCGACCTCTTGGAGGTCCTCGACGCGAAGCTGCCGCAGATCGGCGGGAGAGTTTATCTCAGAAAGAAATCTCATAAGCGTAGAACGGGCTGTGAGCCCGTTCATCCGGTGGCACAAGGGCCTGCCGTACGAAACCCGCATTTTACCAACCGGCTGGTCAGAATGCTAAGCGACAGTATCGTTAAATTCTAGACCAACCAGGGGTGAATTCAACACTCCAAGCCCTCAGAATTCGGCAATCACCTTTACGCCGAGGCCCGAAAACGAGTTCATATTTGTTAGCTCAATGGCCCCTTGATCGAGCGAGACCGTTTTTCCGACCAGTTTCGAGGGCTCGAGCCGCCCATCACGGATCATCTCGAACACCTCGACGTACTTGTATGCCTGCATCCCATGGCTGCCGAGGATCTCCAGTTCTCGACCCATGATGACGTTAATCGGCACGGGCACACGCTGTGATTCCGGCTCCAGAATTCCGACCTGGATATGCTTGCCCCGCTTGCGCAGCGACGCAATGGAATCGGCGACCAGTTGGGGATGACCCAGGGCCTCGATCGAGACATGAGCCCCGCCTCCACTGGTTTCTTTGATCGAATCGACGACGTCGGTCACGGTCGTTGAGTTGATGACATGATCGGTTCCAATGCTTTTCGCAAACTCTAGAGTCGCATCATCGATATCCACCGCGACGACGTTTGCTCCCAAACCTTTCGCGATCATGATCGCGGACAAACCGACACCGCCGCATCCCCACACCGCGACCCATTGATCCGGAGCGACCTGACCCTGATGCTTAACTGCTCGAAACGAAGTGATAAACCGGCAACCGAGACTCGATGCGGTAACGAAGTCGATCTCATCGGGAAGGCGAACAAGGTTCGTATCGGCGTAATCGACAGCGACGTACTCGGCAAACGCGCCCCATGCGGTGAAGCCGGGTTGGAACTGGCGATCGCAGACCTGATGATTTCCGGAGACGCACTCCGGGCAAATACCGCATCCGCCGACGAACGGCACGGTTATGCGGTCACCCGGTTTGAAACGGCGGACACCTGATCCGACAGACTCGATGACACCGGCGAGTTCATGACCCGGTACGTGCGGGAGCTTGATGTCGGGGTCGTTTCCCATCCAGCCATGCCAGTCGCTCCGGCAGATACCGCAAGCCTTTACGGCTATTACGACACCGTCGTCCGATGGAGCAGGATCGGGGGCGATCTCGATCGAGAGGGGTTGTTGGAATTGGGTGTAAATGGCCGCTCGCATTGAGAAAGAGGATATCAAATACAGGCTGTACCGCCTGCGTTAGCGGGTGGTCGAGACTTGGGGTGAAAGAACGCATGGATACGTCGGCACCGCACCACCCCTAACGCCGGCGGGACTGCCTGTGGTCCGACCAACGAACCACGATCGACCATCAACGAACCCCCATTTTTACATTTCTTTACGACACGCACGTAAAAACCGTCGACCAAAGGGATATCCTTTGCGTCAAAGACTGCGACGGCGAAAGCTGAACTAAAAATATCAAGAGGTACCCAAATGTCATTAAAAAGTAAACTCTCTTCCGTTCTCACACTTGCCTTCGCGGTGGTTGCGTTTACCGCATACGCCTCGGCACAGGACCTGGCGAAACCGCAGGAAGACGGTGCTCGCAAATCCGAACGTGGTTACCGCCACGGCGGTGAAAGAGGCGGGCGCGGCATGCACGGCGGACATCGCGGCGGAATGTACGGTCTTCGAGGCATCGAGTTGACCGACGCTCAGAAAGAGCAGCTCCGATTGATCCACGAAGCAAACAAACCGGACGAAGCGACGATGGCCGAGCTTAAGACGATCCGCGAGGCCCGCAAGTCAGGAACCGAGTTGACGGACGCGCAGAAAGAGCGTGTAAGAGCGATCAAAGACCAGATGCAGTCAAAGCGCGAATCGACGAAGGCTCAGGTGATGGGAATTCTGACGCCGGAGCAGAAACAGCAACTCGAAACGCAAAAGCTAGAGCGCGAGAAGCATCGGCAGGAGATGCGTCAGCATCGGGACGAGTATCGTCAGAAGCGTGATGCCGAGAAGTCGACTGACAAGCCGACAAGCAACTAGTTGAACAAACTTACTTAAGCAAGAAAGGCCGTCTTAAAGGGCGGCCTTTCTTTTTTTGCGATCCCAAGTTGGAACCTTCGTGACGTACACAAAGGCTCTGGACGAGCAGAGCGTTGGAATGTAGCGACACGATGCACGTGCTTCGAAGGGAGAAATACTTGTGGAGCGACGGTTACAAACATGCCGCACCTGCGGTATTGCTCGCCAAACCAACCCCAACCAGCAACAGGGTCGCGGGACGGAAGACTGGGACAAGCATCTGCTGTATGTCGGCTTCGTAACTTGTCAGTCGAAAAACAGCACCTTGATCACGAGAACCAGCGAGAGAAGTACTGCAAGGTAAGAAATCACGCGCAGCAACTTCCGAAAGAAGCTCGAGGTCGTACCAGTTCCTAGCAGCAACAGTGCTCCAACAAGAAGGAGCACCGAGGCTGCTATCTGGTTCCAGCTGTTCCAGTCAAAATAGACGATCGCAACCAGGATTTGGAATACGGCAAGTAGCTTTCCGATGACGCCAATCTTTGTCTCGTCCATAAATTTCAAAATCAGCTGATCCTTAACCCGATCAGTTTTCCGGAGGCCATTCCATCTGAGGGTTCGTGCACCGGTAGCACTTATAAGTCAGGTACGCCGCAGTAGCAGTTGCCCCATAGCATGCCGCCGAAGTCCCTCCGGAGGCAATACATTGCCCGATTGCGATTGCGGTCGCGGCCGCGGCTTGTTGACAAACCTCGTAACAGCCCTCCTCCTCGATAACATTCGATCTGTTAGAGCTACAAAGATCGCGTCCATCTACCTTAATGGCCTTAGGCAGCCAGTATCCGTTCGGCGCAAGGACCCAATCGTAAAACGCGCTCCGTCCGTTCGGAAACACGATCGAAGAGATCTTTCGATTATCGTCAAGCACAACCTGGATCCGTAGTCCGTTATCGATCATTGTATAGGACTTTTCGTCCTTTGCCGGATACTCAAACTTGATCAGTCGTTCCTCGTTGTTGGGCAATCGAATCCGGAGAGATTGAAGTCTTCCATTCTCGAAGACTGATGTCTCGATTGCCCGAGTCAATGTAGTGGTCAGCCCGGCGAGCTCTTTATCAAGCTCAGTTTGAGATTGCGCAATGGTTTCCGTTCGAAGGATAACCAGTGCAGAACACAGAACCAGAAAATATATCGATTTACTGAACATGTTTCTTCCTCCATTTACTTTCTAGTGGGAGATCGATCCGTTCGAGGAGGTCGATCCGTGCGAGTTACCCTAACTCCGTCTCGTTTCGAAGTCCCAAAAGGCTATGAATTATTCTTGCGAATTCTAAAATTCGAGGGTTGGAGAGGCGGTCAAATCGGATACGGTTCAAATCGCGCCGATTGACCGGATCCTCTCCGGAGCTGAAGAGACCGAGAATAGGTGGACGGTCTCATGCCTCTCGATACTGAAGCTAATTAGTTGGGGGTTCCTCCACCTCTGGATAATTACACTTATAGCAACGGTAAGCAGCCGCCGCTGCCGCGACAGTTGCGGTCACGCACGGTACCGAAGAGCCGCCTGATATTAGACAAGTCGCGATTGCCACAGACGCCGCGTGGCTCGCGGCATCGCACACCTCAGTGCAATCGAGTCCACCGATCAAACTGGACCGGTTCAGTTTGCTAAGGGAGCGACCGCCGACGGTGATCGACTTCGGTAACCAATAACCACTTGGTGCAAGCGCCCAGTCATACTCGGCGCGTTTTCCATCGGAAAACACGATCGACGAGATCCTCCGGTCTTTATCGAGAAAGACCTGCGTTCGCCGCGCGTCTTCGATCAGTGTAAAAGTAAGGTCTTCGTTCGTTGGATATTCGAGCGTGATCAATTTCTCGTCAGAATTTGGAAGTCGAATTTTGACGGACCTTAGCCGGCCGTTCTCAAAGACTGACGTCTCAACAGCCCTCATGATCACGCTGGCGAACTTCGTCGCTTCTTGATCACGACTCGTAGATGGTGACTGAGCGACCGAACCGATTGCGCACAGCATCAGTGCGGCACACAGTGTCGCGAAATACTTCGTTTTCTTAAGCATGGTTTTTCCTCCGTTAGCTTCGTTGTGGGAGATCGATCCTTTGTCTGATACGGATCAGGAGGACGTCGATCAAGGTAAAACGGCTTTCCGCTGAGTTACGTTATCGGTATCGGGCGCGGAAAGTCTCTAACGGATGTGAAATATTCTTGCGGGTTCTTAAGAGGCGGGAATGACGAAGAGTTACTTGGAGCAAGGCAGAGTCCCCGACGCGATCCCAGTTGCCGTTGTCTCACAACATCGGGCGCCCGCGTCGAGGAACGAAATCTCAAATCTCAATCTCAAATTTGAAATTTGAAATTTGAAATCCGAGATTCCAAATCCCAAATCCCAAATCGAAAACTACCTCATCGGTCTCGGATAAACCACCGGACTCTTGTTTCCAGATTTGTCTACCGCCCGCACGCCGAAGAAATAGTTGTCCTTCGAACGCGCTTTCGCGAGGAATGTCGTTGCGTTTCCGACGAACGCGGAGTCGGTCCATTCGGCGGCGGTGGTGTCACGCCAGACCACCTCATAACCCGCGATGTCGGCATCGGCGTTCGCATCCCATTTCAGCTCGGTGTCGTTAGTTAAACGTCCGGTGACTATCCCGACATTCTTCGGACGAGCCGGAGCACTCGCTAGCGAAGCGAACGCGATCATATTTACCCGGGCGACATTGGCCGTGTATTCGAAATCGACAAACTCCGGTGTGTCGCCGTAAAAGATGCCGTTCTCCGTACGCACGTTTTGATGTTGGTGCGTGTAATCCTCGTCGACCTCCGTAACCCGAATCGCGGTGAAGCCACGCTCGACAAACGGAATGTGATCACCGCCGCGTCCGTAACGATCGCGACGATAGATCATCCACACCTTAAAATTCTTCAGATAACGGTCCGACTGCTCCTTCACATATCGCGCGAGTTGACGCGACGACGAATCGTTCTCACCACCGACACTACGCCGGGTACCCGCCTGCTGCTCGGTCTCATTCGAAGGAACACCTTCAGAGAAAACGCGCACGCGATTTCGATTCGGCGAACTCTTCTGCGTCGTTACACCGCCAACGATGTCGTTGGTGAACATCCCCTCGATGTCCATCTTCTTTTCGACCGCTTGCTGCGCAAAGTACGCCGCACCGAGCAGGCCTTGCTCCTCACCAGGAACGGTCATGAAAACGATCGTCGCGTCGTACTTTCGTTTTGACATCACACGCGCGATCTCGATCACGACAGACGTTCCGGACGCATCGTCGTTTGCACCCGGTGCGTCACACTTCGCATCCGTCGCGCTCGAGCACATCGAATCGTAGTGACCGGAGACAACGTAAACCCGTTCCGGATTCGTCGTGCCTTTCAACGTGGCGACAACGTTCGTTAGCGTCGTCGGTTCGGGGATGCGATTCGCTTTCGGTTGGAGGAACGACTGCTTCTCGACGCTAAGACAATTGCCGCACTCCGCACTGATCTTCTGGAACTCCGAGAAGATCCAATCGCGTGCGGCGCCGACGCCCCGCGTCGGATTGTCCTGTTCCGAGAGCGTGTTCCGTGTACCGAATGAGACGAGTTTTCGAATCGACGCCTCGATGTTTTTCGCGGAAATCTCCTTGATCATCTTCGCGATCTCGGGATCGGGCCTAGTTTTCGGCGCCTGAGCAAAGGCGGCGACGACTGAGGTTAAACAAACGACGGCGAAAAGTAGGAAGCGGGTTCTCATTTTTTTGTGTATTTTCCGGGAAGTTGCGCTATATATTTACGGCTAAACAGACAGTATTCGCAAATCGCGTGTCCGCATTCGTCCGTATTTCACGTCTTTTCAGTTCGGGGCCCACACAATTAAGAAAGCTCAACGGCCAATGCAGGGGCTCGGTCGATATTTTCAAAATGGTACAGCTCGGTCGGTAACTCGGCCCGGGAGCAGGGAGGCATTCCAATGAAGGCACTAATTCTTTTACTCGCACTCGCTTCGTTCGCGTACGCGCAACACGGTCACGGCACCCAACCGGCGCCCGAGACGAGAACAGCTACACTCGATGCCGGACTCGGTGAAGTCGATCATCCGGTCTCAACAAAAAATCCCGAAGCGCAAAAGTTCTTCAATCAAGGACTCGCGTATCTCTTCGCGTTCAATCACGACGAAGGCGTGCTGTCGTTCAAACGAGCAGCCGAGCTTGATCCCAATCTCGCGATGGCTTATTGGGGAATGTCACTCGGCCAGGGCGCGAACTACAACGATCCGGGAAACACCGAACGCTTCGCACTTGCGTTTGTAAACCTGCAGAAAGCGGTAGAGCTTGCGCCTAAGGCGAGTGAGGCCGAACGGTCGTACATCAACGCACTCGCAAAACGTTATTCGAAAGACCCGGCCGCTGACAAAACGAAACTCGCGGCGGACTATCGTCGGGCGATGGCGGACTTGGTGAAGCAGTATCCGGACGATCTCGACGCCGCGACGCTCTACGCTGAGAGCATGATGAACCTTCGTCCGTGGCAACTTTGGTCGCTCGATGGCAAACCCGCGGAGGGCACCCTTGAGATCATTGGGGTGCTCGAGGGCGTATTGAGACGCAATCCGAATCACACCGGTGCGAATCACTACCTTATCCACGCGGTCGAGGCGAGTCCGAATCCGGAACACGGCCTGGCAGCTGCGATGCGTCTCGGAGGGCTTGCGCCAAACGCCGGTCACCTCGTCCACATGCCGTCGCATATCTATCTTCGAACCGGTGACTGGGACGAATCGGTAAAGAGCAACGAGCGCGCCGTCATCGCCGATCGCAACTATATCCAGAAGAGCGGTGCGACCGGAATCTATCCGGCGATGTATTACAACCACAACGTGCACATGCTTGCGTCGTCGCATGCGTCGCATGGCAATTACGCCGGTGCGTGGACCGCGGCTCAAGAGCTGCCTAAGAACATTGGTCCGCTCGTCGCCGCGGTGCCGCCGCTTGAGATGTTCATGCCGTACCCGATCGTCACGATGGTCCGTTTTCAGAAATGGGATGAGATGATGAAATATCCGAAGCCCGATTCGAAGATGCTGATCACTACCGCCTACTGGCATTTCGGACGAGGTATGGCACTGGCGAATACCGGCAAGGCGGCCGACGCCGAAAAGGAACTCGCCTCGATGCGCGATGTGGTGAAGACGATCCCGGCAACGGCAAACTTGTTCACCACTCCGGTGAGTGTAGCGATGAAGGTCGGCGACGAAATGCTGGCCGGCGAGATCGCTCTTTCGCGCGGAGACCGCAAGGCCGCTATCGAAACGTTGCGTGCGGCGGCGGTGTCAGAGTCAAAAGTGAATTACGCGGAGCCTCCGGATTGGGACCTGCCCGTCCGCGAACGTCTCGGTCGTGTTTTGCTGCAGGACGGTCAGTTCGCCGCCGCTGAAACCGCTTATCGCGAAGAGATCAACCGCAACCCGCGCAACGGACGTGCGTTATTCGGTCTTGCCGAGGCGTTGACCAAGCAAGGCAAGACGACGTCGGCCGATTTTGTAAGAAAACAATTCGAAGAAGCGTGGGCAAACGCGGACACGAAGCTTGCGGTCGCCGATCTATACGGTCAGGTGAATACAGCGTCTCGTTAGAGCGTCTTTAACGCGGAGACCGCGGAGATCGCAGAGAAGCTAATAGATACTTCTCCGCGTCCTCCGCGGTCTCTGCGTTAAATCATCTATCTGCTCTGGACTGAGAAACCCTGCAGCTTACTTCCGTCCGTCGAATAAAGCAGACCGAGAGTTTCATCTGTCACAAACTGAGGATCCGGGTCCGAGATCGCGATGATGCGGGCATCGCGGCCAGTGTGGACATTCACACCGATCAGTCCCTTGCGATCGAGCGGCTTCGGCAAGTCG
>DATEOJ010000517.1:0-2748 GCA_035274235.1 Pyrinomonadaceae bacterium | reverse complement strand
CTCTGCGTTAAATTGGCCGCCTAAAGACGTGGCTAAGAACGAGCTACTCCCCACCAACCGTCATCTCGCCGATCAACAACGTCGGGGATGCCGTCGAACCGAGCTTAAAGCTCAAATCATTCCCGACCGCCTTCACGTTGCTCAATGCCTTCATCACATTGCCGGCGATCGTGATCTCCTGGACCGGATAGGTTAGCTCACCGTTCTCGATCCAGAAACCGGTCGCTCCTTGCGAGAAGTCGCCGGTGACGGAGTTCATACCCGAACCGAACATGCTCGACAGATACAACCCGTTCTTCACCGACTTGATGATGTCGGCCCGACTCGTGTCGCCGTTCTTGATATACAGATTGCTCGTGCCGACGTTCGGCGTGCCCTGATATCCGCGAGCCGCAACACCCGTCGGTTTCAGGTTGAGCCGACGTGCCGAGTAAGCGTCGCAGATGTACTGCTTGAGCACTCCACCCTCGACAACTGAAACGACAGACGAACGGACACCCTCACCATCAAACGGTCTCGACGCGACGCCGTCCGCGATAGTCGCGTCATCGATGATGCTGATCAATGGCGATGCGATCTGTTGACCGACCTTGTCGACGAGATACGACTGTCTTCGGAATATGCTTCCGCCAGACGCGGCAAAGAAGAGCTCTTGAACGAGTTGACTCCCCACCTGTGGATCCAGCACGACCGGAACAACAGCCGACTTCACCTTGCGTCCGCCGAGCTTCGCAACGACGCGACGCCCTGCCTCTTTGCCGACCGCTTCGGGCGAGTCGAGCTTATTGAAGTAACGACCAAACGTGAACCAACCATCGGTCTGCTTCGTCCCGTCTTCATCTTCCGCGAGCAGGTTGACGGAAATGCTTGCCGTCGTCCACTGGTACTGTCCGACAAAGCCGTCCGAATTCGCGAGAGTAACCTGCGTGCGCGAATCGTTCCAACGCGAGCTATTCCCGTTCTTGATCCGCTTGTCGTATTTCAGTCCGACTTCTTCTGCCGTCCGGACCAGTTCGAGTTTTTTCTCAGGCGTAAGTTTCGCGAGCGACTCGTCGAACATCATCAGATTGCCCTGATACGAACCGAGCAGTTCCTTCGGTGCGAGGCCGTTGCTCTTGTCGGTGTTCGAGACCTTTACGATCTCGAGCGTTTCGCGAGCAAGATCCGAAACTGCGCGTTCCGCGAAATCCGTCGTGAACGTATTCGCCATTGCGCCGTTCTTGATGATCCGCATACCGAGTCCTTTGCTCGTCGCCTGCTGCAGACGCTCGATCTTCCCGAGTCGGACCGTCGTGTTAAAGCCGGTACTTGAGGCGATGTAAACATCCGCCGCATCGGCTCCCTGTTTTTTCAAGGCGGCGACAAGGTCAGCCGCGAGACTTTTATAATCCTTCATAGTCTTTTAGCTCCTTATTCTTCTGCCTTGTTCTGCGAGCGAACCTTTGTACCGCCAACAGTGATCTCTGAAACTTTCACGGTCGAGATGCCCATTCCAACCGGGACCATCTGTCCGTTCTTTCCGCATGTCCAACCGCCGTCGGTGAACTTCAGATCGTTTCCGACCATCGTCACCTTGGTCATCACATCCGGACCGTTGCCGACAAGCGTGACGCCCTTGAGCGGTGTCGTGATCTTGCCGTCTTCGATCTTGTAGCACTCCGAGCAGGAGAAGGTGAAGTCACCCTTCGTAATGTCGACGTTGCCACCGGTGAAGCCTTTCGCGTAGATCCCATCCTTCACCGATTTGAGAATTTCCTCGGCGGAGTATTTGCCGGGTCTCAGATAGGTGTTCGTCATGCGCGGCATCGGCGGATGATTGTAAGCCTGACGGCGACCATTGCCGCTCGGTTTGACGCCGAGCTGTTTCGCACTGATGCGATCGTTCATGTAGCCGCGGAGAATTCCGTTCTCGATAAGTGTCGTTGCTTGCGGCGTGTTGCCTTCGTCATCGACGTTGATCGTACCGCGCATGTTCGGGAAGAGACCTTCGTCGACCACCGTGCACTGATCCGACGCGACCTTCTGACCAACACGTCCCGAATAGTTCGAAAGCTTCTTGTAGTTGAAATCCGCTTCGAGTCCGTGACCGACCGCTTCGTGCAACAGCACCGCGCTTTCGGATGGTCCCATGATGACGGTCTGAGCTCCGGCCTCGGCTTCTTGTGCTGAAAGATTCACGACCGCGATACGCGCCGCTTCCTTTCCGATGTCCGAAGCTTTTTGTTTCTGGAAATACTCCATTCCGATACGACCGCCACCGCCCTTGTAACCCGTCTCACGCAGCTTACCGTCTTCAGCGATGCAGAAGGCGTTGAACATGAACAGCGGCTGAGAGTCTTCCCAGTAAGTGCCGTCCGAGTTCGCGTACGCGACATGCTTGACCTCGTCGTTAAATCCGATCGAGACGCGGACGATCTTCGGATCGTAAGCTTTCGCCGCGACGTTCGCTTCTTTTATGAAGTCGAGTTTCTTGATCAGCTCCGCCGAAGTCGCGAGCTCGGCGATCGGATAAAGATTCTTGACCTTCGAATCCGTCATGCCTACGACGCGAGCCTTCGCGGTATTGTCGGACGCGATCACCGCAGCGGCAGCGGCGGCTTCGAGCATGCTCGGAAGCGAGAGGTCTTCAGTAAACGCGAAGCCGATCTGGTCGCCCTTAACCGCTCGGATCCCGACGCCTTGAACTACGCCGCGACGGGCCGACTTGACGATGTCTTCTTCGAAGTTGAGGTTCGAAGTGATGCGATA
>DATEOJ010000516.1:0-2568 GCA_035274235.1 Pyrinomonadaceae bacterium | reverse complement strand
TGACGCACTAAACGCGGCTTAACCTGGCGCCAATGAGGCCTTCGCTGTCCTAGTCATCTGTGCAGGTCAATACGACTCACTCGCGCGGCGGCGGGAAATCGATCGAAAATCTAATCCTTCGTAGAAAAGCCGTGTCGATATTCTCTTTCAGGTTTGTCGCGAGTATGGCAAGGCCCGGATGATCTTCGAGACTCCGGAGTAGATAGGCGACCTCGAGATTCGCGTATCGGTCGTGACTGTCGCGGACCTCACTTCGTTTACCGAACAACGCATCGGCTTCGTCGAAGAAAAGTATCGCCCCGCCACGTGCCGCGTTCTCGAATACTTCTTTAATATTCTTTTCAGCCTCGCCAATGTATTTGCTGGTGATGCGGGATAGATCGACGCATACAAGTTCCTTTTCGAGACGATTCGCAATAACTTCCGCGGTAAGTGATCTCCCCGATCCTTTCGCACCGGCAAACACAGCGGACATCCCGGCCTGTCCTGTTGCCAACTGTTCCTGAAGTTGCTCGATCACGCTGTCGACCTCAACATCGTCGTCGGATTCGTCTCGATGGCTCCAGGTCACACGAAACTTAAAGTTCTTATACGGGTCGAAGCGATTCGCGTTAACCAGGATGCCGCCTTTCGTCTTTTTCTCTTTGGTCATTGTAGTAATGTGAAACTTAAGGATCACGAACTCGGCGGGCTTAAGGGGTGCGAAGCCGACGAGAATGTTTACGGAACCTTGATCGATGTCGTTTTGCGTAATCGTGTCGCGATCGCATTTGACGAAATATGCTTCCTTTGGCGTAGTGCCTTGGAACGCACCCTGTTGGAAAAGTTGGTGCATGAAGTCGCCGACGTTCAAACGGATCTTTGCCCAGAGCGGCTCGTCGTTCGGTTCGAACACCACCCAGTCCAACCCTTGATAAACCGACGCCTCGATAAAAAGCGCCGTGCGGCGAACCGGAATGTATTTCCATTCCGAGCCAAATTGGTCGCTGCCATGAACAGTTCGACTTCCCCACACGACCGGACTGTCCGTCTGAAAACTTCGAATGCAGTTTATCGCCTTCGCATTGAGGACACCGTTTTGTTGCTGGTTGAGTTTATTGTTCGACGTAAACCCCGACGCTCCCTTTAGCGACGCTTCGGTTCCCGCCGGAGCTTTCCATATTCCATCGCTCTCGTCAGTTCTGGCGTAAACACCTGCTAGAAAACCGCACGGTGGAAACTCACGTACCGAGTTGTTCTGCAAAGGATCTGGAGCAAGGATCCACGGAAAGTAGAATGCCGAGTTGATCGCCTCGTCCCCGGCGATACTCGCCAGCCCGACCTGCATGTCGTTGAAGGTCGCGTCCGCAGGACAGTCGATGATAAGAAACGCGCGACGATCGAAACAAAACTTTTGCAACCGCGCGATCACCGATGGATTTGTCTCTCCCGGAACGCAGAGTAAATTGACGCCGTTGCCGCTGTCGAGCGTGTAGAGTCCGCCCTGTTGATCCGCGGGCAGTAGTGCTTCCTCGAACTGCTCTGTGTTTGGTACGAGTGGTTCCGCTTCAGCAGATCCGATACGAACGATGCGAGCCTCGCTGCCGCCATTGTCGAAATAATGACGAACCGAATATCCGAGCAAGCTGCGGCTATCTAGTCCGCCGAAGATCTCTTCGAACTTTTTCCAACTTGTAATGCGCTCGGCGACGTCAGCGGGTCCTTTCTCACTCCAACCTGCAAAAGCCGTAATCGACGTCGGCACACCAGCGATTGGATGTGCGCCGTTCGACTCCTCAACATAAACGCCGGGAAATGTGATTTCAGCTGGCATGATTCAACCGCGCATAATTCTGGACCAGGAATCGTGAGATTCCAAGCTTTAATGGTTTGGAAGAGACGTCTGAGGTGTACGAGGATATCGGAATCCTACAAAGATACTACGTGTAACCAACAGGGCCGCGGCACGAGTCGACACGCCGCGGCGATTCGACCGGCCCCGTATCGCACCTAAGGGAGTGGGTTCGATTCGGACGACAAACTTTAGTTTGTCGATGAGTGAACAAACTAAAGTTTGTTCTCCCGGACGGCCAGATCTGATTCTGCCCACAAAAAAAGAGGCCGCCCTCAGGCGACCTCTCTTTCATTCACAGATGACGATCAATTAAAAATCATCATCCCCACCAACGACATCAACCAAACCTTCCGGCTTGACCGAGTCGTCGTAGACTTCGTCTTCTTCCAGACTTAGATCGTCCAACGTCTCTTCGGCTTCGTCGTAGCCGGCGTCGGTGTTGACTCCCGGTACTGCGCCGAGGACTGGGATGTCGATGCCGCCGCGGAGTTCGGCTAACTCATCGAACTCGTCCTCGACCTTGCGGTTCTCCGTGTTGTCCGGAGCGACCTTTACGTTGCGGTAATACTTCATACCGGTTCCGGCCGGGATCAGGCGACCCATGATGACGTTTTCCTTCAAGCCACGCAGGTAATCGACGCGGCCCGAGATCGCAGCTTCGGTCAGGACACGAGTCGTCTCCTGGAACGACGCAGCCGAGATAAATGAATCAGTCGAGAGCGACGCCTTCGTGA
>DATEOJ010000515.1:0-24402 GCA_035274235.1 Pyrinomonadaceae bacterium | reverse complement strand
TAGTTCTCGTCACAACTGGGACGTGCGTAAACTACCGGATCGACTAGTGCACCTACCGCTGACGCGGCAGTGTCGGCTCTTGATCGTTACCGTGGGCTCCGCGCTTCGGGCTTCACCCACGGCTAAATGCACCTGTCCGCTACGCGGCCGATGTCGTGTCGACGGACGAATGCGCGGCTTAAGTTGGCGGTTATTGGGGCAAGCCGCCCTTCCGGACTTGCGAATGTGATATGCGCCTGGAACTTGTCACAGAAACTCTCTGCCCGTAGTTTTTTCTCGCTAGCCGTCCCATCGGTATTACAATCCACCCATGCGAGTAGTAACGGACGGGGTCTATGCAATCTCGGACGAATTCGATATCCCGAGCGAGGGAACCAGCGAGTTTGTTTTTGGTCGCGGCTGGCTGCTCGAGATCGTCGAGATGATTCGCGGTGACTACTGGTTTATCTCCGATGGCGAAAATATCGTTCCGTCAAAAAAACGGTTCGGAGTTTTCTATCCGTCATTCACCTTCGTCCGCGCGTATGCATGCAAGGTTAAAGGAAGCACGGTCGGAATCGGCTGCGAGACTTTCTTTCCCTTTCTCCCCGATCATTCACTCATCTTCGAGACCGACTACGCCGGCGAGTTGACGACCGTCGAACACGCTCGCGACGTTCTAACGAGTGCGCGCAACGCCCGTTCGATCGAAGTGAACACGCAGCCGTCGCCCGTCTCGCGTAACGCGAAGGATCTGATCGACGAGAACTATCTCGTGTATCCATCGATCGCTCGCATCGCCGATCGGCTCAAGGTCTCGCACGAACATTTGTCTCGGCAGTTTAAGAAAGACTACGGTCTGAGCCCAAGCGTCTATCTTCACAAACTCCGCGTCGCCGAAGCGACATTCCGTCTCGCTCTGGGCGAGGAGATCATCGACATTTCGCTAGACGTCGGGTACAACGACCTCAGCCGTTTCTACAAACAGTTTCAAAAAGCTACACATACGTCGCCGGCTGCATGTCGAAAACAGCTGAGCGGCTGAGACACGAAGGGCAGTACCGCCTGCGTGAGCGGGTGTTCGAGTGTCGAGAATGTATGACGCTCATTGTTTGGACGCACCGCACCACGCCTAACGCCGTCAGCGTCACGTCGCAGATCAAGAAACGCCAAGACAGCAGAGTTCATCACGAGTAGAATCGGTCGTGTTGTGAAAAGGTGCGTCGGAAACTTCGTGATTGTTCGTGTGGTTCGTGTGTTTCGTGGTTAAGCTTTACGTCCGAGAACCAACAATAAGCCGAACCACGAAACACGAACCACACGAACAATCACGAAGCTTCGACAACCGATTGGAGGCACGGAGATGAGAAAAACAATATTTGGCGGAGCAAATAGTCTCGACAATTACATCGCTCGTCCGGACGGTTCATACGACTGGCTTATGTTCAGCGACGAGGTCAGCGAGATCATGAAAGACTTCTGGCCGAACATCGACGCGATCGTGATGGGAAGGAAAACCTGGGACGTCGCACAGGCGAACATGCCGAAGTCGAAAAAGAAACGAGAGGCGGTGCTCCCGAACGGCGAGATGAAGACCTATGTGTTCTCGCGGACACTCGCGGCGGGCGAGACCGATGACGGTGCGATCATCGTCAACGATGATCCGGGCGAGTTTGTACGCGAGTTAAAAAAGAGGGAAGGCAAGGATATCTGCATCATGGGCGGCGGTCTGCTTGCACGTGATCTGTTCGAAGCCGACGTGATCGATGAGATCGGATTCAATATTCATCCGGTGCTGCTTGGTGCGGGGATTCCGTTGTTCTACGGAATGAGCAAGCAGATCGATCTGGAGTTGCTCGAGTCGCGGCAGTTCAAGAATGGCTGCGTGTATGTGAGATATCAAGTTAAAAACTGAGAATGATCCGTGAGCTCCGTATGCCCGCAGCGCGATTGTTCCACCAGACGTAAACCTGAACCAGCTTATTCGTTGGGCAAGATAGTAAACGAATATAGACCGGCGGTGTCCTTCGCCACGTACCAGACAAAAAGCTCCCGTTGGATTCCATTCTCGAAGGTCGTCTCATACGTTAGCGTGACCTCGGTGAATGTCGCCTTTGGTTCCACTTTGGTATCAACCAGCAACGGGTTTACAGCCTTGCCTAGCTGGGTGCGGATCGTTCTCGTTAGGTCTATAAACGCATCCTTGCTTTTCGTAGCTTTAGCGCGAGGGTCAGTCATTTTGTAGAGATCTTCATATCGTTCTTCGTTAAAAAGTGCGCGATATCGGGTCATTGCGTCTACCGCGGCAGCCGTATCTTTTTTGTAGGAGACAGGTGTAACCGAAACGCAACTTGGTAGAACAACAGCTAGAACAACAAATGCCAAGCTGTATTTGAGTACCATTGGAATAAAAGATTCGTTCATACGATATGATCTCCCTTTTTATTTACGTCACGGCAAACGCGTGCCCATTGATGGCTTCTTCGTTCCGACGATCCCGTGTTCGGACAATCCCAACGCTCAACCCCATAAGAAGAAATAACATCATCGCGACTTCCTGATCCCCGAGATTGTAGTGGACAAGCCCGCTTGCGAAGAACCCGATGGCGCCGCCCAGGCAGCCGAGGAGGATGCCCTGGTATTGCGGATCGCGGATTGCGGATTGCGAATTCGCCGGTGCCACGCCCTTCCATAGAGTGCGAGCATATACGCCCAGAACGATGAGCCAAAGTAGGAATGCCGGGAGTCCGCGTTCGACTAAGAGGTTGAGCGGCGTCGAATGAAAGTGTCCGGGGTTCAGGCGACCGTCGTCGAACATGTGCCATTCGCGCGCGAAGCGTTGGGTCGAATCCATCCCGACACCGAGGGCGAAGTTCCTCGGGCTAGAGGTCCAAAGGTCATAACCTTCGCGCCAAACAGTCTGCCGCCACTTGATCGAATCGTCGTTCGGATCGAAGAAGCCGACCTGGCGACTTTGTTGCAGGAATAGCAAACCAACGATCGCGATGGGCAATCCGATCGCGACCGCGGCGACGAGCCATTTACGTCCGAGGCCGACAGCTACGATCGCGGCAGCGGAGATCATGAACGCGAGTTGCGAGGCCCGTGTGACCGTGAGCAGGAGCGCGAGGGACATTGCTAGAAGACAGAAAAGGAGAAGGGGAGTAAGGGAGAAGGGGAGTGGAGGAGATGTCTTTGCGTCTTTGCGTCTTTGCGTGAAAACAACCCCCAAACTTGCCACGAGTAGGCCCATTACCAAGGACGCGATCAATTGCAGCACTTCAGAGTACGTCGCGTAGTGTCCGTAGAAACCACTCGACCGCCAGTTGCGACTCTTCTTCCAACTCGTGATTCCGAGTTGCGACATTGAATCTCCGCTGCCGATCAGATCGGCGCGTTTTACCTCCACGACGAAATCAAAGTCGGGACGGTAGAACTTGATCTTCGTCGACTCGTTCTGCTGAATTGCCGCGACAACATCGTCCGGCGTTTTCAACTTCTTGCCGTTCGCTTCAAGCAGCGTGTCGCCTTCCCAGAGATGAGCTTTCGCGAGAGGACTGTCAGGTGCGAGGCCGTGGATCTCGACCCCGCGACCGATCAATCTTTGAACCGGCGTCCAGAGTACGTTGACCATACACGACGCGATCAGCGCGATCGCGAGAAAGTGCGCCGCACGGCGCGTCCGTGTGTTGTAGAGAACGAAATAAAAGATCAGAAATACCGCGACACCGCGAAGCTTGTTGAGCGAGATATCGGGCGCGTAGGACGTAAGCGACGTAATGACCGACCACAAAAAGAATGCCCACAGTGCCGCGTCGAGAGCCGTGAAACGAAACTTAACGCGGGGCTTCAGAAAAAGTCGAGCGATCCACGCCGTCATCCCCGTAAGCCATGCGATCTGTGTCGCCGCGATTGAATGAGGTGCAGCGATGACCATCAGGACGAGAAACACGAACGCTACGCGCTCGAGCCAAAGAACGCTTCGGCTACTTCCGTCGATCGATGCGATCTCGTCGAGTCTTGTAAGCACGGTCGGCATACGAAACTGAATTTTGTTATCCTCACGTCAATTATGCAAAGTGAGTCGCGTAGAACCCCCGATGGATTCACTGATTTCACCACTAAGCTTTTGACGGAGATGGAATCGGTCGAAGGATATCTCGCGCCGAACGAGATCCGGTTCCTCGCTTTGCTCGCGGCGTGTCCGACCGCCGATGGGGAGATACTCGAGATCGGTTCGTTCAAGGGAAAGTCCACGATCATCCTCGCGAAGTCAGCCGGGCTTGCTGATGGATCGACGATCAACGCGGTCGATCCGATGACCGCACCCTGCGAGACTGATCCAACTCTCGGCACGCAGGAATCTTCTCTCGGCGACTTCAAGCGCAACATCGCAAACGCCGGTGTTGAGGATCGTGTTCGTCTGCATCAGATGTTCTCGAAAGACCTCGCAAGCGAATGGAATAAACCGCTACGGCTTCTATGGATCGACGGTGATCACACGTACGCCGGTACGAAGCTCGACTTTGACGGCTTCGCTCCGCATCTCGTCGACAAATCGATCGTTGCGATTCACGACACGCTTCATGAGTTCGAAGGAGGAGCGCGAGTTTTTCTCGAGAGCGTACTCCGCTCGCCAAACTTTGGTGCGTGCGGTTTTTGTGGTTCGATCGCCTGGGGGCAATTTCACGTCGACGCGAAGGACGCCGAGACTCACGCGGCAAAGAAACGTGACCTCGCCGGACGCGTCGAACGTTTGTTGCCGTATCTCGGTCGAGGCGAGCTTCGCGGGTTAAGGAAAAAGATGTACAAGATCGCCCGCTGGCGCATTCCGCATGGTCCGGTCGATCCGCGCGAATGGCTGGCAAACATCGACTAGAGCTGACGACCGACCACTGACCACTTCTATGGAACAGAACGATCTTTCGCTGAAGGCCGAGATCAACCTCTACTACGATCTCTATATTCCGGACGGCGCGGAGAACGCACCGCTGTTGATCTCTGTTCACGGATACGGCGCGCATAAACGCTACATGATGCGCGAGGCGAAGTTGATCGCACCGGAGAATTTTGTCATCGCGTCGGTCCAGGGTCCGCATCAGCATTACAGGCGAAAGGAGGACGGCGGATATCGAATCGCGTTCGGATGGTTGACCGATCACAAACCCGAGGAGTCGATCCGACTCCATCACGACTTCCTACGCCGTGTGATCGATTACCTTGCCGACGCCGGAGCGGTGGACCGGTCAAAAATATTTCTCTTCGGATTCTCGCAAGCGTGTGCGTTGAACTTTCGTTTTGCCTTTACTCATCCCGACGTTGCTCGCGGAGTGATCGGTGTATGCGGCGGGATACCCGGCGACCTCGATACAAACCCGATCTACAAACCGTTCGATGCTGAAACGTTTTACTTGTATGGGGACGACGATGAGTTCTACACGCAGGAGCGATTCGCGGAGTTCGATAAAAAGTTGCGGGCGACGCTACCGAACTATTCTTCAAAACACTACATAGCCAAGCATGAGATAACCGACGAGATGCGTGAAGACATGCGGGAATTCCTGACCCGATTCTAACCGCGGAGCTTTACACTTCGGATCTCTACGCCATTCAGCGAATCGGGAAGGACGACACGCGGGGTATCCTGGCCCGCATCATTCTTTTCAATCTCGATATGGATATCGTGCGGTTGAACGGCTTCGAACTGCGATTGTCCGCCGTAGAGCGTCACGATCGCGCGGCGTGCGGTTCCGTCACCGAGCGGAATCGCGTAGACGCGCTCGATCCGCTTCTGACCTATACGGAACGTAACGTCAACAACATTAACGTCCAGCACCGAAGCGTGCGGATCCGAAACACCTATCTGTCGCTGCCGCTCCACGAAGTCTGATGTTCGATTGCCGATATCGATCCGCTCGGTCGGTACCCCGACCAACGTGCGTATGAAAGCTGCCGGGCCACGGACCCTAACCTTGGCGGGCGTGACGGTCGTTGAATAAATTTCGTATCCATCGGGAACTGCACCGTACGTCTCGGCTCTCACGGGCACTTCCGCTATCTCGATGGCTTCTATCCGAATCGGAATTGCGTGCGGCTGGATCTCGACTAGCCGGACGCCAGTCGGCAAAGGCGAGAGTGACACGGTGTCAGGCGTGAGATTTAACATTCGGTCGCCCGGCATAACTTCGGAGACGTCAATGGAGAGAACAAGACTGTCTTTTTCGATCTGCGCGAGTTTGCGTTTGTCGCCCGTGACAACGAGATCGACCCCCTCCTTTGGTTGCTGGGTGACTTCGATGCTATTCGAATAATTTTGTAGGTTCAGTTTGATCGCCGGGAGTCGCTGGGTCGTCGGGGCGCTCAAACCGGTGACACCAAACCAGAGCGCCAACGTGATCGCGAGCGCGACAAGCTTCAACACCCAGTCTTCGAGAAAGACCTTCCGGATGATGTGCTTGAAGAGTAGTCGTTGTGGTTGAGCGTCCAAAAAAAGTTAAGTTTCGAGTTCCTAGTTTCTGGTTCCTAGTTCCTTGTTTCTAGTTTCTCGTGTTTCTGGTGTCAAAGTTAGTTCCTTGTTCTAGGAACTAGGAACCAGAAACTAGGAACCAGAAACTATCCAATCGTTATCTCCGTCTCCGATTCTTTCATCATCTTCGTCGACTCTCGCGGGGCTTGTACGAGTGGGATCTCCATCGCGTTGAGGAGGAGCTTTCGAAGTTGCGTCGTGTCGAGATTGCGTCGGATCTCGCCGGCCTCGACGTAAGTTATCAATCCTGTCTCTTCGGAGACGACAAGCGAGATCGCGTCCGAACCCTCGGTGATCCCGATCGCAGCGCGGTGTCGCGTGCCGAGTTCGCGCGAGATGCTGGGATTCTTTGTCAACGGAAGAAACACAGACGCTGCAGCGAGGCGTTCGTTTTGGATGACGACTGCTCCATCGTGCAGAGGAGTCTCGGGATGAAAGATCGAGACGAGCAAGTCGTAGCTAATACGCGCATCGAGCTGTACGCCGGCGTCGACGAAATTCCTAAGCCCTACTTTTCGCTCCATTACGATCAACGCACCGATCTTCTCTGACGCCAGTGTCGTTACCGCGAGAACGATCTCGTCATAGACGCTACCGCCAAACTGCCCGCGCTGTTTGCGTATTATCGGGAAACGAAGACGGTTCGCGAAGTAGATCAACGCCTGACGTATCTCGGATTGAAAGAGGACGATGATCGCGAATCCGACGTAGACGACCGCATACCTAAGAACAAATTCGAGTGTCGCGAAATCCTGCTCGAGGGCAATCCAGTAGAGCATTCCCAGCAGAATAAGCCCGACGACTGTCGGCACCGCGCGCGTGCCGCGAAGAAGTTTGAGAACGACGTAAACAATTACGAACACAAGCGCAATGTCCAAGACATTGCGAAGCATATTGATCGTAAAATACTCAGTAAACGGCATCGTTCCTCGCCTAGAATATCACACGTTTCTCGGAGGGCTTGCCTTGTTTAGACCGCGAGAATAAACCCCGCGAGCTTCCCATCGTGGTCGATCACCGCGACCGCACCGCAGCCGTTCGAGATCGCCAGGCCATTCGCTTCGACGGCGGCCGTTCCCGTCTCGACAAAATGATTGGTCGTTACTGCCCGCATCACATCGCGAACCAAGGTGCCTCGCCAATTCGACCGATTCACTCGCTTGAGGTCTTCGAGAACAAGCATCCCGTACAGCTGTTTGTCGCGAGCGACCGGGAACACTGCCAGACGGTACATCGGAAGAATTTGGTCGATGACCTTTTGAATTGTCTCGTCCGGATCGATCGTTCGCGGAAGAAGCATGATGTCATCGACAACGACCGCACGGCTCTTCTCGATATCTTGGATGATCGTTCGAGCGGAATCGTAGAGAAATATCCCAGCGAGGATGACCCAGAAACCACCGAAGAACTGTTCGTAAAGAACGATGAACAGAAGTCCGATCACGATGAGACCTCCCGCGATCAGCTTGCCGCAGCGTCCGGTAAGGATCGTTGCTTCGGTCAGATCTTTTCCCTGCTTCCAGAGATATGCGCGTAGAACGCGGCCACCGTCTAACGGGTAACCCGGAAAGAGATTGAAGACAGCGAGTAGGAAATTCGAAAGCGCGAGCAGAGAAAGTAGCGTCCAGAGAATATCGAGACCACCCGAATTAGCGAGTTCCATCAAGCCGACAAAGATGAGGGTGAGGACGAAACTCGCGGCCGGTCCTGCGATCGCGATACGAAACTCCGCACGTGGTGTCTCGGGAGGATGTTTGAACCGCGTCAGTCCGCCAAACGGATGCAGGACGATCTCGAGCACGTCGAGTTTTTCCATCCGCGCCGCTAGGGCGTGAGCGAACTCATGGACAAAGATCGACGCAAAGAAGAGGAGTGTCGTCCCGATCCCGAGCACGATGCTCCCCGCAATATTCCCGACAAGCTTCTCCACGCTCGCAGCTGTGATCGCGGACATCAGACCGACGACCAGGAACCAGCGAAAATCCGCGCGGACCGGGATCCCCGCAACCTCGACTAGTACCGCTTGTCTTTTGAGATATTCCGGAAACTCCATTACATGACGCCAGAATGCTGCCAGATTACCAACTAAATGGTGAACTATGAAGGTTCGCTGACATTTAGACGCTGCAAGTTCGATTGAGTTCCATCGTCATCAGGTGTATAAAATCGGCACCGAGGATAAACCCTATGAAAAACCTTCGTTCGAGTTGGCCCGTCCTGGGCATATTACTATTCGTCGTTCTTGGGTGCGGTAGTTTGCGAAATATGATTCCGCAGAAGGGACAATATTTCGAAGGCGACGCCGCGAAGACAGCCGCGCAGGCAGTCAAGGACAAGATCGGGAAACCGTTCAAAGTCGTTGAGATCTTTATCGACGACAACGAATTTCGGGTTCAAGCCCAAGATCCGGGCAAGCCAAAGAACGTCGATGAATATAAGATCGTCGGCGGTTTCGTGAGCGGTCCAACTCCGGTTCAGCTCGGCGGGATGGTTGACGACGCGGAGAAGAGTTCGTTTCCATTCGACGACATCGACTTCAGTGCAGTACCGAAATTCTGTAAGGAAGCGCTCGAACGCGCGGACATCGAAGGCGGCAAGATCTACCGCCTAACGTTCCAACGCGGGTTTGCGCTGACGGACGAAGGCGCCGGAGCACTCGGTACGGCGCGATGGCACATCGAGATCCACGGAGCCCGAGAAAATGTCACGGCTGCGGCCGATCCTAAAGGAAAGCTTCTTGGCGTGGATCTATCACGAACATCGAAGGCTGCAAGCTACAAACTTCTCGATGAAGCCGAGCTCGGAAGGGCTCAGAAGTTGGTTAAGGATTATCTCGGCGCCAGAAAAGAGATGATCAGAATGACGTTCTACGACAAGTTTTTCATGTTCAAGGTTCCCAACGCGGAGAATCCGAAAGTGAGCGACGATTACAAGTATGATATCAACGGCCTGTCGCGATCTGGCTTCGTAAAGGATTCGGTGATGCAAATGCGCGGGGAAGAGAATTTTTCGATCGATGACATCGACTTCGCGAACGCCACGCGTTTTTTTGAGAAAGCAAAGCAGAGAGTTGGGATGCCGAACGCATCTCTGGGAAGCCTCAGTGTCAGGCGTCGAAGTTCGTCGTTCGACAACAAGGGATTTCGAACCGAATGGCACGTTAGCTTAAAGAGCGGCGTCAACGAGGGGTCGGTCACGTATGACAATGACGGTAACGAGATCAATGCGAGAAAGAACGGCGAGACTATCGGGGAGGAGAAATAGATGGCCGAAGTGCCGTATGTAAGAGGGGCGATCGAGGCGGGCGATTGTATCGGCCGAGCCTGGGAATTAGTGTCTCGGCAATTTTGGTTGTATGTCGGCCTCGGTCTCGTAACGATTCTCATGATCGGATGCATCCCGTGTCTGAGCAACATACTGTTCGGTCCAATCCTTGGTGGGTTCTACTATTTTGTTCTTCGCGACAATGCCGACGAGCCGGTCGACTTCGGAATGCTCTTCAAGGGTTTTGAGAAGTTTCTGCCGTTGATGCTGGTCGGTCTGATCCAGTCGATACCCGGGATCGTTTGGACGATCTTCCAGTACTCCGTCGATATCGCGCGGGTAGTGGGCGAAGGTTCCGGCGGCGACGTTGGGTTTTATCAATCGGCCGGTGACGGGTTCGCTGCCGGCTTGTCCGTCATATTTATACTCTTGATCGTTGGATTCGTCCTGTTCTCGATCGCATGGACAATGCTTCTTACGTTTGCGATTCCGCTCGTGATGGAACATGACCTGGGTGTTGTCGATGCATTGACAACCAGCGCAAGGGCCACCGGAAGCAATCTCGCCGGGTTGGTTTTACTCATCATCTTCGAGGCCCTTGTCGCAATACTTGGAATGCTCGTACTGTGCGTCGGCATCTTCGTTGCGATGCCCGTGATCTATGCGGCGAATGTCATCGCATACAGATACGTGTTTCCGCACGGACCGCGCCGCGACTACAACACGGCACCGCCGCCTCCGACTGCGTATGGCCCTGGAGCGTTCGGGAATAATTACTGATCCGCTGAATTCAGATTCAATTCCATGAACAACACACCTTGATGCGGATTGTGGTAGTAGGGTGGAATAGGTCGAAAGCCGTGTGACTCGTAGAGACTCACGGCTTTTCCCATTTTCGGCGGGTACGTGTCGAGACGCATTCGCTCATATCCTTCGATGCGAGCTTCGGAGATGAGTCGTTCGATCAAGTGGACACCCACTCGTGCGCCGCGAAAACCGTCGCGAACGAATAGTCGCTTCATCTCGCAAATACCGTCACCAAGCGGACGCATCGCGATGCAGCCGGCGAGTTCGTCATCGACGTACGCGAGATAAAGGCGTCCCAATGGCGGAGCGTATTTCCCCGGGAGCTCGGCTACCTCGTTCTCAAAATTCTGAAAACACAGGTCCATCGCCAGCCATGCTTCGTACTCGCGAAAAAGGCCGCGGGCCTGGGCGATCATCTCGTCATTCGTCGTCTGAAGGATCTGTAACATCGTGGGCTTAGACCGTCGCTTTCTATCGGTTATTATCTAACTCTACTCGTTGGTTTCCTAGTGATACAAAAAAGATGGACAGACGGACTTTTATTTCAAACCTCACCGCTTCTTCAGCCGCGTTGGCGCTCGCCTCAACCGGGCTTGGGAGAAGAGCGGACATGATCGCGAATTTCGGAATCGACGCGAGCGGCATTAAAGCTGCCGGTTACGGAGATCTCGTTCCGACGGCCGCAAAAAACACGGGCGAGGTGCTTCTCGCATTGCCCAAAGGTTTTGAGTACAACGTTATCGGTAAAGTGGACTCTCCGCTCAGCGACGGTCGCAAGACACCGAGACTGCACGACGGCATGGCGACCTTCAAGGTCGGTCGCGAGCTTCGCATCGTGCGCAATCATGAGGTCACGCTTGGCCGAGTCCCGCGTCAGGGAGTCGCGATCGGCTCGGGAAATCACTACGACGAAACTGCCGGTGGTGGAACGACGACATTGATCATCAATCCCAGGACCCGTGAGATCGAAAGAAGCTTCGTAAGTTTGTCCGGGACGATAAACAATTGCAGCGGCGGTCCGACGCCTTGGGGGAGTTGGATCTCGTGTGAAGAGTCGACGATCGGAAAGGAGTTCCGTACGAACCTGTCGGGCGCAACGATCGGGGGTTTCCCAAAACCACACGGTTACTGTTTTGAAGTTCCAGCTTCCGCGAATACAAATCTGCCACCTGTGCCTCTTAAGGCGATGGGCCGATTCGAGCATGAGGCGATCGCCGTCGACCGAAAGACCGGCATCGTCTATCTGACAGAAGACTACAATCCTTGCGGCTTCTACCGCTTTCTGCCGAAACGAAATAAGCGTCTTGCGGAAGGCGGCACACTGCAGATGCTGAAGGTCAAAGACAAAGATCAATACGACACGCGCAAAGGTCAAAAGCAGAACGTCATCTTGAGCGCGACCTGGGTTACGATCGACGATCCTGATCCGGCGATCACCGACATCGACACGCAGGCTGTTTCAAAACAAGGTCGCGCGAAAGGCGGTGCGTTATTCACGCGGCTCGAGGGATGCTGCGTCGATGACCAGGGCCGAATTTATTTCACGGCGACAAATGGCGGCGACAATGGCGGCGGACAGATCTGGCGATACGACCATGTATCGCGTGACGAAGGACATTTGACGCTGATGTTCGAATCACCAAATCGCGACATTCTCGATATGCCGGACAATGTCTGCCTGATGCCGAAGAGTCGACTGCTCTTTGTCTGCGAGGACAGCGACTATGTCGGAGCGGGCGGAACACCCGAGAATCTTCTCCGCGTCCTCACCCCCGACGGCCGCATGGCGGACATGGTAAAGAACATCGCACCGAAGAATGAACGAGGCGAGTTTGCAGGCGTCGCGTTTTCACCCGATGGCAAGACGATGTTCTTCAACATCCAGCAGCTCCATTCAACCTTCGCGGTTTGGGGGGACTGGTCGAAGTTTAAGGCGTAGGAGAAGGGGAGAAGGGAGAGAGGGAGAGAGGGAGAAAGGGAATCACAGCTCCCCTTCTCCCCTTCTCTCCTTCTCCCCTTCTCGGTTGGAGTTGTGCGACAATAAACCCGCAAATGGAACTAGCTGTTGAGAAATACAAGGTCGCCGACGAGCCTTACTATCTTCCAATCGGAAGCGAGGTCGAACTATTCGAAGCTGCGTACGCGGCAAAACTTCCGGCGATGCTCAAGGGCCCGACCGGGTGCGGAAAGACTCGGTTCGTCGAGTACATGGCGTACAAACTCAGCCGACCATTGATCACCGTCGCATGTCACGAAGATCTTTCGTCGACCGATCTTGTCGGACGCTTTCTTCTCGAAGGTGAAGAGACGGTTTGGCACGACGGTCCGCTGACGAGCGCGGTGCGTGCCGGTGCGATCTGTTATCTCGACGAGGTGGTCGAAGCGCGCAAGGACACCGTCGTCATCATCCATCCGCTCACCGACGACCGTCGCCGACTCCCCATCGAAAAGCGCGGGACTGTGATCGAAGCTCCCCCCGAGTTCATGCTCGTCGTTTCATACAACCCTGGTTATCAATCGATCCTTAAAGATCTCAAGCAGTCGACGCGACAACGTTTTGTCGCGATGGAGTTTGACTACCCCGACTCCGATGCCGAGACCGAGATCGTTGCGAAGGAAGGCGGGATCGATCAAGAGACGGCGCGTGACCTGGTTAAGATCGGGCAGAAAGTTCGAAACCTGCGCGGGCACGGTTTGGAAGAAGGCGTCTCGACACGACTTTTGATCTACGCGGCGCAGATGATCGCAAAAGGCATCTCGCCCGTGGACGCGGCCGAGGTCGCGATCTGTTCGCCAATCACCGACGACCGCGAACTGCAACGGAGTATCCGCGAGATCGTCACGACGATCATCTAAGTTCGGCCGTCCGTTTTAACGCAGAGATCGCGGAGCACGCGGAGATTTTTTCATAAGCCTTCTAACGAGAATCATGACAATTAAAGTCGTTGCCCACGTCACTGCAAAAGCGGACGCTATCGACGCAACCCGGGAGTTGCTGACATCGCTTATCCTTCCAACGCGCATCGAGGAAGGATGCGTCACGTACGAGCTTTATCAGAACGAAGCCGATCCGACCAACTTCACTTTTATTGAAGAGTGGACCAGCAACGAAGATCTCGATGCCCACTTCGCGACCGATCACTTCAAGATGGCCGGGGCACGAGGCGCAGAGTTGTTTGCCGTGCCTCCGGATATTCGTCGCTATAAACTCGTCGCGTAATTGTGACTGATCTTTAACGCAGAGCCCGCGGAGGTCGCTGAGACAGGTCGGAATCGATTTCTTCCTCCGCGCTCTCTGCGAACTCAGCGTTAAGAAAATATGGAGAAAAAGAACCGTCGCGAATTTCTCAAAACACTTGGTGCATCGGCGGTCGGCCTCGTACTCGCACCGGCCGTTTTCACGCAACGTCGACAGAAACATTGCGTGATCATCGGTGCGGGGTTCTCAGGCCTCGCCGCGGCCTACAAACTCAAAACGGCCGGTTGGAAAGTGACGGTGCTCGAGGCACGCAATCGAATCGGCGGACGTGTGTTCTCGTACAAGTTCGAGGGTACTGATCTGATTTGCGAACTTGGCGCCGAATGGGTCGGTGAAAGTCACGAACGGCTAAAGGCGCTTTGCCACGATTTCAACATCCCGCTTCAAAAGCATCAGTTCGACGATTACCTTCTGCGTGACGGACGCGTCTCGCGTCCTAGTGAGTGGGGATTCACTTCGCAGGCGAAAGGTGCGTTCGAAAAACTTATTGGCGGTTACGAAAAGCTTACGCCGCGAGCGAAGAGGAGACTCGACCGATACGATTGGTGGACGTATCTCGAAAAGATCGGCTTCGATGCAGACGATCTTCGTTTGCGGGATCTCATGGACAGCACCGATTTCGGCGAGTCGATCCGTCACGTGTCCGCCTTTGCCGCTCTGGCGGAATATGCCGAGTCGAGTCCGCACAATGAAATGGACTACAAAATGACGGGCGGGAATTCCAGATTAGCGGAGGAGTTTGCAAAGCGGATCGGTAAGGAGAACATCAAGCTTGAGACCCCTGCATCGATCGTGCGACAGCGGTCCGGACGCATCACGGTCGGCGTTCGTACGTCATATCTTTCCCCGACCGGATTCCAAACGCCGGCCGTGGATAACATTCGTGCCGACGCCGTAATCTGCACGGCCCCGATCGATAGTCTTCTCAAAATAAAATTCGATCCGCCCCTCCCGCCCACGCAACGCGCCGCCGCCGAAAGCCTTACGTACGCGCGAATTTGCAAGAACAGCGTGCTCTACTCCGAACGTTTCTGGAAGGACGAAAACTTCTCGATGGTCTCCGACACCACCGCGCACTACTACTTTCACAGCACACAGTCGCAGGCCGGCCCTCAGGGAATTCTCACTTCTTATGCGATCGGCGAGAAGGCCGACGTCCTCGCATCGCAATCGGATTCGCGTCGGCAAAAGATCATCACCGACGATCTCATCGACTTCAACCCCGACGCTCCTCGTCTCGCTAAGGGAATCAAGTCCTACGCCTGGCAGCGCGACCCGTTCACCGACGGTGCATACGCACTCTACAAACCCGGTCAATGGTTCGGCATCCGACCGATCCTCGCACGTCCGCACGGAAAAGTTTTGTTCGCCGGCGAACACATCGCCGATTGGCAAGGCTTCATGGAAGGCGCGATCGAAACGGGCGAGGCCGCGGCCGCGGCGTTGATTCGATAGACGCTTTTAAGGCAGAGACCGCGGAGGTCGCAGAGGATGAACTACTGATCAACCTCTGCGGTCTCCGCGGTCTCTGCGTTTAAGCCGGACCAACGACCCGAATTAACATTCATTTAACCCCCAGTTCACCACGCGTTAATCCCGCCGCAATATCCTCGACGTTGCTACCAGGAATTACCAGTTTTTCACAGCGTGCAGGGCAGTTTTCGACCACGAGGTAAGGAAGCCGCGAGGCCGCAACTCTATTTATTTGGCAGGTAGTACTCATGTATCGAGGAGCACATATGAAATCAGGCGTACTGTTGTTCGCATTATTCTTAATTCTCACCACCGCCGTTGTCGCGCAGGATATGGCGACGATCAGCGGTACCGCATCGGACGCGAACGGCGCTGCACTCGCGGGCGCGACCGTCAAGGCGGTATCGCAGCAGGACGCAAGCGAGCGAACTGCAGTAACTAACGCCCAGGGTTATTATTCGATCTCGCAGATCAAACCCGGGACCTACAAGATTTCCGCGACGCAGCAGGGGTTCAAAGTCACGCAGGTCGACGCACTTGAGATCGGGGTCGGACAGAATCGCGTCGTAGATCTGACACTTGAAACGGGTGACGTGTCGGCGATCGTCGATGTCACGTCAGACGAGTTTAGCCCGGCGGCGATCGAACAAGGCTCGAATCGACTCGGTGCGAACATCTCCGCACGAGAGGTCGCGGAGCTGCCGGTCAACGGCCGCAACTATTCGCAGCTTTATCTCAACGCACCCGGTGCGACAAACACAGGCGTTGGAAATTTCAACGAGCTTCGCTTTAACGGCCGGGCCAATCAGCAGAACCAATCGAAGCTGGACGGAGTCGAGTCGACCGCGATCTTTGACGCGTCCCCCGGGTACGTCACCGTTCAGGGTTCGCAGTTCAGACTGCAAACGTCACTCGAGAACATTCAAGAGTTTCGCGTCGATTCGTCTAACTACCCGGCGGAATACGGCACGGGTACCGGCGGCCAGATAAACGTCATCGGCAAAAGCGGCGGCAATAACTTCCGCGGCGGAGTTTTCTACTACCTCCGCAACGACGCGTTTGACGCACGCAACTATTTCGACGGCGAAGATCCTTCAAAGCTGCGTCTCAATCAGTTCGGCGGTTCGTTTGGCGGTCCGATCATCAAGGACAAGCTTTTCTTCTTCGGGTCATACGAAGGCCTTCGACAGCGTGCCGGATTCAACGTTATCGAATCGACTCCGTCATTCTACGTGCGGGATTTCGTCAACTACTATGGTACAGCTGATCCACGCGGTGAAGCTGCACGAGCCGCACTGAACATTCCGACGGCAGATGCCACCGCAGCTCTGTCGCGCATTCAGTCGCTTCGCGCGACCGGTGTCATCAACAGTTTTCCGATCGGTGCGGGCAGCGCGTTCAACGTCGGCGGTCTGAACAACTCGGCACAGATCATTCAGTCGAACCGCACCGCATCACTAGACGAAGACGCATTCAGCTTCCGTCTCGATTACAAAATCAGCGATCGATTCAATCTCTACGGTCGTTACCAACGCAACGTAGGCGAACTACTTTCGCCTGACGGAGCAAGCGGACGCTTCATCGCGGCGTCGCAGGATCCCGATAATCTTGCCATCTCGCTGACACAAGTCTACGGCGGCGGCAACATAATCAACGAGACAAAGTTCGGCATGAACCGGGCACCTACGGATCTCAACACGGTCGTCCCTCAAGTGGACGGACTTACCGGCGTGGATCTATCGCTCACGTCACTTCGCTTGAGCGGCAACATTACGAGCCCCGGAATCAACGGCGGCGCCGCGACTGGGTTTACCGAGCCCGGCGGTCTAACGCGTCAGTCATCCGCCGGCAACGGACGTTCGCAGCCGGTTCGTCCTTCGAGCTATTCGTATATCGACAACCTGACGTGGACGAAAGGTTCACACACCATGAAGTTTGGTGCGGAGTATCGCCAGTACTTTGTCGACTTCGACCAGCTTGGCGGTATCACGTACAGCTACGGAAGCTTGCTGGATTTCGCACTAAACCGAAATCTGACAGCCGCTTACATCGGCGATCTCTCGCTGCCCGGCGACTTCAGCATCGCGACCGATCCGATCACTTTGATCAGCAGACCGCACGAAGGAGTCAGCCAGGCACGACAGTATTACGTCATCGGCTACGCACAGGATGAGTGGCGAATGAGACACGACATGGTCCTCAACTTCGGATTGCGATACGAGTACTACTCGGTCAACCAGGAAGCCAATGATCGGGCCGTTGTCTTCGATGCGGCCCAGGGCATTCTTCGCTCACCCGATACGCCGTTCTACAAATCGAACCACAACTTCGGACCGCGTGTTGGTTTTACGTATACTCCGCGGGCTCTCGGCGGCAAGACAACGTTTCGAGCAGGCGGCGGTCTCTACTACGGTCCGGGGCAGTACGAAGATCTCATCCAGCCGATCGAAAGTAACGTCTTTCGTTCGAGCACGTCGATCGGTAACGGCTTGACGACGACGACCGGATCATCCATATCGCAGATCGGCGGTGTCCAGCAGCGGTTCACACCGCGTGCTTACGACACGGAAAACTACACAGTCCCCGAACGCGTGTTCCAGTACGGCGTTTCGGTCCAGCATCAGCTGCCCGGCAACACGGTGTTGACGGTTGGATACGTCGGTTCGATCGGCCGCAATCTTTTCCTGCGAAGTATCACGAATCGAATTCTTCCCGGCCAAGCACTCATCGGATCGACCGATGCTCTACCGACCGGTGTCGGAGTCGTCAACAGGTGTAGTGTTGCACTCGTTGCAGGTGCTTGCTCGGGTACGGTCACGGCAACTACGATCCGCGAGTTTGACATCGTCGGACGTCAGCTTCTGAACGGGCAGATCGTTAGCAATCCGAATTCGGTGCTCGCACCATTCGGCGAGATCGACTACAAGACATCGGGCGGACGCGATCGTTATGACGCTTTGCAGATCATGATCAACCGCCGATTCACGAACGGACTGACGCTCAATGCGCAATATCAGTTCGGCAAGTCGTTCGGTAACACGCAGGGATCCAACGAAGCAAACACAGCACAGGATCCGTTTACGTTCGACGATGAGTTTGGTAACAACACCTTCGACATCCGGCATAGCGGAAACATCACCGCGTTGTATGAGCTTCCGTTCGGAAAGAACCAGCATTGGAAGTTGGACGGTGTCGCCGACTTCATCGCCGGCGGATGGCAAGTCGGTGGTGTATACAATGCACGGTCCGGAACGCCGATCAATGTCACGATCGTGCGTGCGGACGTCGTTGCACAATGCGTGGTCTCGACGGGATGTACGGTCGGGGGCAATCCGGTTGCGAACGGTTTTGTAATGTCGCTTCCCTCGGGCGCGATGCCGACCGGTTTCATTGGTGTTGTAAATACGCCGGGTGGAAACGCTTCGCGCAGCACACGTCGTCCGGACATGGTTGCCGGTGTCGATCCGTACATTACCGTAGACGGACTTCGCTATCTGAATCCCGCGGCGTTCACGACACCGGCGCCTGGAACGTATGGCAACATGCCGCGAAATTTCCTGTCGGGTCCGAGCTTCCATCAGTTCGACCTGACGTTACAAAAGCGTTTCCCGATCACGGAGACCATCAACTTTGAATTCAAAACGGAGATCTACAATCTCTTCAACCATGCGAACTTCGCGAACCCGCCTGTAACTCTGCCGAGCACGCTGACCGGCAATAGCTCGTCAGTACAACCGGGTACGCCGTTCACGGTGAACAACGTCGGTCAGTTCGGTGTTATCAATGCCACGGTCGGAAGAACGGTGGGCTTGGGCACGAATCGACAGATCCAGTTCGCTGCACGGTTGAACTTCTAACGAACAAGGGGGAGGGGTTGCCGATAAGGGCCGTCCGAAAGGCGGCCTTTTTTAACGCAGAGACCGCGGAGATCGCGGAGTAGGTTTCTTTGCATGCGCTGCGAGCTTGGCGTCTACCGTCGCCGGCATTGTTTACGAGTTATATTTCACGCAAAGTTCGCGAAGAGCATAAAGAAGAACTCCGCGATCTCTGCGTTAAAAAACAAAAACGCCGGTGCGATTTGCACCGGCGTTTTTTTTCTAAACTGCGACTGCTTACTTAGTCGCCGTAGTCTTGCTTTCCTTCGGATCATACGGCGTCGCCTGGTAACGCTTCACTGCATCCTGCGCACTGTCGTAGTTGTCATTGAGATCGGCGGCACGTTTGTAGGCTGCGACGGCGCGATTGCGATCGCCCTTTGCGTCGTACGCGTTACCCATCTTGATATTCGACCAGACCGAGATCCACGCAGGATTCGGATAGCCGACCGTTAGCGCCGCCTTGAAGTTCTCGATCGAGAGATCGTAGTTTCTCTGCTCGAGGAACAGCAGACCGAGATGGTAATAAACCCAGGCGTTCGACTTGTCGAGCTTTAACGCTTCTTCAAACTGCGCCTGTGCCTCGGCGTAACTTCCTTCCTTGAACCGCTCGATACCACGACGTGCGATCGAGGCCACGCGAAGGTCCGGCGATATGCGAAGAAGTTTGTAGTTCGGATCGATGATCACGCCGAGCGGTTTGCCCGTTGACTCGATGTTGAAGTCGGCGCTCGCTTCGTCCATCTGAAGAAGTTGAGTTTGTAACCCGTTCTCGCCTTCACTGCGAAGCTGAACCTCGACCGGCAGACGAAGGTTGTCGTAATTTTGCTTGACCGTTCCGCGAGCTATAAACTTCCCGCCCTTCGTACGAATGATCAAATAGTCCGACGAAAACTCCGGAACACCTGTGCTCTCAACCCATCGCGCAAAGAAGTAGCGAAGATTGTCGCCGTTGACACGCGACGCGAGTTTTTCAAACTCATCGATCGAAATATTTTTCCCGCGATACTCCTGCAGATAAGTTTTCAGCAACTGATCGAACTTCTGTGGACCCAGCGTGTCGCGAAGCAGTCTGAAAACGAACGCACCCTTCGCGTACATGATGTACTGGTAGGCTGTCGACTGGTCGTCAAGATTCGCAGGTGCTCGCAACAGCGACGCGGTCTGTTCAAACGTCAAAGATTTCTCGAGAAGCTCGCGACGAAGGTTGTCGAGCTGTGCACCGGTCAGTGTGCTTTCGCGAAGAGCGTATGCGCTGTATTCCGCGAGACCTTGCGAGAGCCACGCGTCGTCGAAGGATTTCAACCCGACGGTAAGTCCCCACCACTGATATGCCGCCTCACGTTGGATACGTTCGGTCGTGATGTCGCGTGCCTGTTCGAACTGCCGGTCGGCAATAAAGAGCATTCCCGTCGACGAGTAATACTCAAGACTCTCGTCATCGATCTGCACAACGATCAGCTGCTTACCCGACGCGGGTTCGCCCCATTTCTTTGTGTAGAACTCGAGTGCTTTGCCAAGCGTCTCGGCGTAAGAGATCACTTGCTGATCCGTGCCGGGCCGGCTAAAGAACTGAAGCGAGTAGCCACCGATGTTCGGACTTCTAAGCGTGTATTTTCCGTAAGCGAGATTTCCGACGAGTCCGGACTGAGTGAAACGAAACTTTCCACCGGTGTTCGTCGAAGGCGTGTCGCTGTGTGCGGCGATCTGATATCCGCCGGGGATCGAGATAGTGATGTCAGCGTTCGCCGGATCCGCGGCGTAATCGTGAAACGGGAACCAGCGTGCGGCATACATGAGATAGCCGCCGGTCTCGCTGATATACGCGAGGCGTTTGTTAAGGAGGGGGCCGCCGCTCGGAAGATTGAGTACGCCGTTGTACTTGAACCGAAGTGTCACCGGCGTGCCGGCTGCCGCTTCATTGCCGAGCTCAACGCGTACATGTGGTCCCAGATCGGACGAACCGCCGGCCTGGTCCTGGATAAACGTTAGCGGCGAAGTTCCGCCCGAGGTCGCCGGCTTAACGGTGAGTTTTCCTTTAACGGCAGTCGGCGTTATCGGGGTTGCTACTACCCCGCCGACCCGGCTAACATCGTCCACCTTCAACGAACCATTAAGCTCAAAGGCGACGCTTCGCGTCGTTTCCTTTGGGACGAACGTCACATCGACCGTGGCCGTCAGCTTATTGTCGACCGGCGACAACTGCACGTCCATCACGTAATTCGTGACATCAAAGGACGTCCGTTTGACGCCTTGGGCGTAAATACCCGTCGAAAGGACAAGGACCGCTGCGATCCCGAGGGAAAATCTTAACCAATTGTTCATTACCGTAATTCTAAACCCGACTCTTTATAGATGCCATTCTATGATGTTACGGTCGAATAATTCGTTTGCCCGACTGGAGCGCAAGCGTCTCGCTTGCACGTCGCGTAGGGACGTCCGGTCGCCAATGGACTGAAACGCACGCGTCTCGCCTGCGTGTGCAAAAATCCGAGCCTCGTCACGACCTGGGGCCACGCAACTTGCGACGCTTTCGCGACGTGCAGGCGGGACGTCTGCGTTCCAGTCAGTTCCGGACGTCGCCGGCGCCCGAGATTTACCTGACATAAATCGGATTCGAGATTATCCACGGCATTTTATCAAACGGCGGGCCCAGGTCGTCACGATAAACCTCTACGCGGTAGGTGCCGGGCTCGAAAGCCTGTTTGCTATAGACGGCGGCCACAATGTCCAACGGAAATAATTCGCCGTTCCGATAAACGTTTACTCTCGCTCCAGGCGGCACGTCGGGATGATAATCCTCCGAGTTGGTCTCAGGCGGCACAGTGAGCGTCAGCCGCGGGTACTTTGTCCCGACCCCTGACTCACCCATGGAAAGTGGTTGACCGCCTTGAGCGCTCAGCTGGAAGCGAAAGCCAGTCGTATCCCCCAACGCATCGAACCCGACAAAAAATCTTCCCGCCCGAACCGCCTCGATTAACGACTCTCGGTTGAACTCCGCATTAGCCGGGATCAGCACATGTATCCTCGCGAGTCGAAAGATCGTCTCGTATGGATCGAGTTTGATGTTGATCAACTTCTGTCCACCATCGGTTCCGATGATATGAAGCCCTAGATCCGAATGCGCGTCGGTGCCCGCGAAGAGCGAGATGTTTCGCTTCGCCGCGATCTCGTCAAACTTCGCGAGATTAGCGTTCGGACGAACAAAGTTTCTCGCGAATGTTAGTTCGGGATAAGAATGGTAACTCCAGATCATATCGCCCAGAGCGCCCAACCAACTCATCTGTTTCGCGGCGGTGTGAAGACTGAAGACCTCGATCCCGTCGAAGGTCGAATCCCACGATTTGAACTTCTCCGGATAAGTAATCAATGCAAGCTGATTCGCCGCGTGCGCCTTTTCGAGAAACGCCGTCGTCCCCGACATCCGCGCTTTCGCGGCTTCTCCTCCACCTGGTATCAACAGAAACCGATCACCGTCAGAAGTGTCGATCTCGTTGCCCCCGATGAAGAGCGTTTTACCGTAGACACCATTCAAAGTTTTCTCAGCCGTGTCGAACGTGTCCGAGTAGTGCTCGGTCATCAGGACGAAGTCGAGATCGTTCGCGTTGGCGGCGGCGATGAGTTCGTCAAACGAACCGGTACTGTGTCCGCCGAGATTCGTGTGCGCATGGATGATGCCTTTGTACTCTTTGAAATTCGGGTCGCTGTAAGAAGTGCGCTGCGACTCGGCTTGGGCGATCTTGTCGGCGAGGTTGCCGATCTGGTAGCGACGATAGATGAAGGGTATCTGCGCGAGCAAGAGCAGGACGAGTAATACTAAGAGTGTTCGCTTGATGATCTTCAACGTTCGCGATGGTTACCACAGGCAGTACCGCTTGCGTTAGCGAGTGGTATAGCGCTTGGTAGAAATTAACGCGTGGGAATCCCGACTCTCGACCACCCGCTCACGCAGGCGGTACTGCCTATGCCATCGTGAGCCGAGTGTGCAATTCCAGACCTGTATAGGTTACATTGGTCAGGCGAAAACGCGTAACTCTTACTCTCTTATCAATGGACAACAACGAAATCTCCAAAGCCAAGATCTGGCAGGTGATCGGTGCATCGTCGGTCGGCACGATGATCGAGTGGTACGACTTCTACATTTTCGGCAGCCTCGCCGGCATCATCGCACCGCTTTTCTATCCGCCTGGTAACGACACGTTCGCTTACATCGCCTATCTCGCGACGTTCGCGGTCGGATTTATCGTCCGGCCGTTCGGCGCGCTTTTCTTCGGACGCATCGGTGACATCGTCGGACGCAAGTACGCGTTTCTCGTCACGCTTCTCATGATGGGCGGAGCGACCGCTCTCATCGGATTTCTTCCGACATATTCGCAGATTGGCATCGCGGCTCCGATCATTCTGTTGTTGATCCGCGTCCTTCAAGGACTCGCGCTCGGTGGTGAGTACGGAGGTGCGGCTGTTTATGTTGCGGAGCACGTCCCCGACGAACGCCGCGGGTTCTATACGTCGTTTATTCAGATCACCGCGACCCTCGGTTTGTTTACGTCATTGATCGTTATCCTCGTCGTCCAGAATACGATGAGCGGCGATCAGTTCGCGGGTAAGACCGACGCTATGGGCGGTTGGCGCATTCCGTTTCTGATCTCGATTTTCCTCGTCGCGATCTCGCTTTACATCCGTCTCCGAATGAAGGAGTCGCCGATCTTCCAGCATGTGAAGTCGAGCGGAATGACATCGGCGAATCCGCTGGTCGAAGCGTTTACGAAATGGGAGAACTTAAAACGCGTACTGATCTCGCTGTTCGGTGCGACCGCGGGTCAGGGTGTGGTTTGGTACACCGGACAGTTCTACGCGTTGTTTTATCTACAGTCGATCCTCAATGTGAACTCGACATCCGCAAACTACATAGTCGCGATCGCGTTGCTGCTCGGGATGCCGTTCTTTATTTTCTTCGGATGGTTGTCGGACCGGATCGGACGAAAGTGGATCATGCTCGCGGGATGTCTGCTCGCGGTGTGCACATACATGCCGATCTACAAGGCAATGCAATCAGCGGCGGGATCAAATGTCGTCACGGCGAGCTCGCAGCAAAATGCGTCAACGGGTGCGATTACCCTGACGCCGCAGTCTATTGATGAAACGGGTGCGTTAGTCGCGGCGCCGAAAGTGCTTCCGTACACATCATTCGGCGAACTCGTCTCGCAAAGGACAGCGTG
>DATEOJ010000514.1:0-6620 GCA_035274235.1 Pyrinomonadaceae bacterium | reverse complement strand
TACGCAGAGACCGCGGAGCACGCGGAGATCTGGATCCCTTTTCTACCGCGTACTCCGCGTTCTCTGCGTTAAAACAGCTGTATGCGACATTCACGTCCAGTAAAAGTTCGCGACATTCAGATCGGCGGTGGTGCGCCGGTCGTCGTGCAGTCGATGACAAAGACCGACACGACCGATGTCGACGGAACTATCAAACAGATCGAGGAGATGGTCGAGGCCGGATGCGAGATCGTCCGTATCGCGGTTCCGGATGACGACGCCGCAGCGGCGATGTACGAGATCCGCAAACGTACCGATGTCCCGATCGTTGCCGACATTCATTTCCATTACAAACTTGCGCTCAAAGCCCTCGACGCCGGCATCGATAAACTTCGTATCAACCCCGGCAACATCGGTTCGATCGATCGCGTGCGCGAGGTCGTGCGTGCAGCCGAAGCTCGTAAGGTTCCGATCCGAATCGGTGTTAACGGCGGGTCGCTCGAGAAGGATCTCTTGAAGAAGTACGGGAGCGCGACGCCTGAGGCGATGGTCGAGAGCGGCATGCGTCACATCCGAATTCTCGAGGACCTGGGGTTCAGCGACACGATCATTTCGTTAAAGGCGTCGGACGTGAATCGTATGGTCGCGGCCTATCGTCTGATGGCAGAGAAGGTCGACTATCCGCTTCACCTCGGTGTGACGGAGGCGGGAACGCCGTTCGGTGGAACGATCAAATCGGCGATCGGATTGGGAGTTCTCCTTCACGAAGGCATCGGCGACACGATCCGCGTTTCGCTGGCGGCGGAACCGCATGAAGAGGTCCGCGTCGGTTGGGAAATACTCAAATCGCTCGAATTGCGCAAACGAGGGGTGACCGTTGTCGCGTGTCCGACGTGCGGACGTCTCGATATCGACAACTTCGTCGAGATCGTCACCGAAGTCGAACGTCGTCTCGCACACGTCGAAGAACCGCTACATCTCTCGATCATGGGCTGCGCGGTGAACGGGCCGGGCGAAGCTCACGATTCACAACTCGGTATCACGTTCGGACGAAACGTCGGGATGATCTTCAAGGACGGTGTCCCGATGCGTCGTGTATCGGGGGAGGATATCGTTGAGGAGTTTGTGAAAGAGGTCGAGCAGTTACGGAAAGAAGGTTCGTCCGCGAAGTCTATTGCGGACGACAAGCCGCTGGTGCAGATCACCTAAGAAATATTTGCCCGCGAAATACGCGAAGAAAGATTTTTTGCCCGCTAATAACGCCAATATCGCGAATGAGATCAATCCTCAATTAGCGAGATTCGCGTTATTAGCGGGCAAAAATCTTTAGAATCTTCTGAGGCACTTCTCTCTGTGTGCTCTGTGGCCATCTCTATTATGGAAACAACACCGTGAACGGATACCACGGCAAATTTCGCACGACACCGAATGTCAGCAGCATCACAAGAGCGACCCAGAGAAGCCTCGGGAAATACAAATTGAACGGCAAGCCCCTTCCCTTTATCGCAAAGTAGAAAAGTGAAAGAAATCCCACGCCGAGTAGCGCACCGAAGATCGGGAGGAGTGCGTTGTAGTCCAATGCGGTAAGAATATCGCCGTGGAACAAAGCATGAAATCCGCGAGTCATTCCGCATCCGGGGCACGCATAGCCCGTAAGCGAGTACAACGGACAAACGGGAAAGAACCCGGCCTTAGTCGGGTCGAAGTATGCGACCACACCCGCGCCTGCGAGCATCGCGGTCGCTCCGCCGGCGGCAAGGATTCTTTCGGATGTTTTGGGTCCCGCTTCGCTTGCTCTCGGCGCGACCGCGGCTTCGTTCATTTAACTATCTGCGGCAGCACGAAATTATACGTCAAGATACCAACTACATTGCCCGACTGCCCCGTCGGTGAAAACTTCGCGTTTCTCGCGGCAGAAACAGCGGACGCTCTAAGCAGAGGATGGCCGGAGATCGCGTCAGCCGAAATGACCTGCCCACTCTCGTTAACTGTCACTTGGACATTTACCGGCCCTTGAGCCCTCACCGCCCGTGCCGCAGCGGGGTATGAAGCATTTGGAAGGTCCGATGCCTTGTCGTTTAGGACATCGTGGTCCGAACTCTTGATCACCGGGCTCTCGGTCTCCACGGCGACGAAGTTATAAACGATCGTTCCCGTGACTCGAACCGGGACACCGCTGAGTCTGGTGGGCGAGAACCGAGCCTGAAGAGCGGCCGCTTCGGATACGATCCTCAATCTCGGATCCGCCGGCGGTAATTCTCGCTCGACGATCTCGTCGCTACCCGCGACTTTATTTTTGACCATTCTGGGCTGACTATCTGCGACAGCCGATACAACGTTCCCAGCTTCGTCGATCTCAACCTCAACGTAAACAGCTCCTTCCACACGATCGGCTTTTGCGTCTTCCGGGTATGGGGGCTTTGGAAGACTAACAGCCTTTCCGTTGAGGATCCCGCCTTTGATCGCCTTTGGCGCCGCGTCTTGAGCGTTGGCGGAAAATGTCAGCCCGAGCACGAAAGCAAGGACACCAAAAAACAAACTTAGTCCTTTCATACTTGTTCCTCCGAGTGTAGTGAATTTTACCACCTGAAAGGATAGTTAGAACCCAGACGCGTGCAATTTGTTCCGCGAAGTTAGTGTGCAGCCATCGCGACAAACAGGGCGTCGGTCGCGATCTTCTTGTTGATGTTGACGATGAGATTCTCGTTGAGAGTCTCGATTTCGGTGAGCCAACTCGCGAGCGTTGGCGAGTCGATCTGGTCAGCCAGGCGACGCAGATCGTCGATGATCTCGACGTTGAGTATGTCGGCGCCACCGTTTCGAAGTAGCCAAACATCGTGTATCAGACCGCGCAGAACCTCGAGTGTTTCTTCGTACTCATCCTTGTTCGCCGCACCGTTCATCTCTTCGGCCGTCGCAAGTAACTGACGCCGATCGCCGATGGCCGCAGCTTTGATAACTTCAAGCATCAGACTTCGCTGCGTGCGGAACGACGCGGGTACAAACTCAAGTGCCCGACCGACGCTTCCGCCCGACGCTCGCGCCGCGACTGCAGCATCATCCGTTGAAAACTTTTCGGTGGCAAGTAGATGCTTCTCGATCTCGCTTGCCTCGACGGGTGCGAAGCGAACCACTTGGCAGCGAGAGAGAATCGTCGGCAATAGGATATCGGCACGGGACGCTATGAGAATAATGAATGATGTAGAAGGCGGTTCTTCGAGCGTCTTGAGCAGCGCGTTTGACGCATTGTCATTCATCTTGTCAGCGTCTTCGACAATTAACACACGCGACTGCGCTTCATACGGTAGAAAGTTCGCCTCCCGCTCGAGTTGGCGAATCGCACCGATACGAAGAATACGCTTGTAGGGCACAACCATGCCGACATCGGGATGCTGGCTGAAGAAGACGAACTCCGATTCCTCACCTTTCGCAAATTTCGGAATATCAAAGACACCTGCACGCGTACACGCAGCACACGTCCGGCAGCCGGCGCCCTCTTTAGAATCCGCGCAAACAAGACTTCGCGCCAGTTCGAGCGCGAACTGTTTTTTACCCACACCTTCCGGACCGGCAAACAACAGCGCGTTCGGAACACGCCCCGCGACGACAAGTCGTCGCAACGTCTCCAATACCTGTTTGTTTCCGATCAGCTTTGTCACTTTAAGAACTTGTCGATGATCTCGACTACCTTCGCGCGAGTCTCCTCGATCGAACCATTCGCATCCAGTACCTTGAACCGTTTCGGTTCGGCTTCCGCGACTCGGAAATACGCGTCGCGCACGTCGTGATAAAATTCCGCCGTCTCCGCATCCATTCGATTGCGGCCGGCTCCCTCTTCATGACGGACTTTCATTCGCTTTAGCGCGTTCTCAACGGTGATGTCGAAGAAGAGCGTGAGATCGGGTTTTAGTCCGCCGGTGGCGAGTCCGATTATCTCTCTTACGGTCTTCTCGGGAAAGCCGCGGCCCGCACCTTGGTATGCGAACGTCGCATCGGCATATCGGTCTGAGATCACGATCCGACCTTCGGCAAGGGCCGGTCTGATCAGAAATTCGACGTGCTGCGCTCGATCCGCGGCAAACAACAACAACTCAGCCATCGGTGCAACCGTTTCCTCGGTCTCGAGAAACGCCTCGCGCAAACGTCGGCCAAGCGGTGTCCCGCCCGGTTCCTGGGTGGTGATGACGTCGACGCCGCGTCCGCGCAGATCGCCGGCGAGCATGCGAAGCTGCGTTGACTTCCCGCTCCCGTCAATTCCTTCGAAAGTAATGAATTTTCCCTGCAAACTGCGGTCTTAGGCGGATGCCGTTTCGGTCTTGCGCTCTTGTGAGATGGTGGAAATCGCGTGCTTGAAGATCAGTACGTCCTGGCCTCCGACATCAAGTAAGACGGAGAATTTGTCGAAGCTCTTGATCCGGCCGCCCAGGGTAGAACCCTGCAGGAGATGGACGACGACACTGATCCTCTCGCGTCTAGCAGAGTTTAAAAATGCGTCCTGAATGTTTTGGGCGACCTGTTTTTCCATAACATTTCCCTTTATTTACTTGATTTTACAATTAACGCTGAATTATATCAGATTTGCACAGGGCGACAAGGTTTTTCTTTTGAGTGGGTTCCGAGGCGTAGGACAGGCTGTTAGCCTGTCCTCGTAACCTCCCATGACTTCAGTCTCACGAGTCCTTGAGACAATCAGGAGACAGGCTAACTGCCTGTCTTATGCGTGTGACCACATCTTCATCAGTCCCAAACCCATTTACCCACAACCAAGCCTTCTCTCGTCTGAACCACGTCAACTGCCGCTTCGCGTAGTTCCGAACATCCTGCTTCGAGCGGTCAATGGCGGCATCGAGAGTTCGTTCGCCCCGAAGGAATTCGCACACCCGGCGGTAACCATGGGCACCAAGAGCGTTCGTGTCATCTCTTACGCCCGTGGCCAGAAGTTGTTTCACTTCATCAACAAGGCCCGCCGCGAAGTGGTCATCGGTCCGACGATTTATCTTCTCGTAGAGCTGATCACGGGGCGGCTCAAGGACGATCAGTCGGATGCGTCCCGCGAACTCCGGCGGCTGGGCGCGATTCGGTTGTTGTTCGGACAAACGGTCGCCGGTTTGAAAATAAACCTCGAGCGCACGCATCACTCGAACGTAGTCGCGCGGAAAAAGGCTTTCGGCGGCGGTCGGATCGACCTTTATTAGGAGCCGATGGAGAAATTCGGGACCGCGTTTCTCCTTGATCACTCGAAGGCGTTCGCGAATCTCGGGATCGGTGGAAGGGCTGTCGAAGAGCGGGTTCATCAAGGTGCGCAGATAGAAGCCCGTTCCTCCGACAAGGATCGGCGTAACACCCCGAGCTTCGATCTCGCTGATCTTCAACGTCGCATCACGAGCCCAGTCAGCGGCGGTGTAATTCACGTTCGGATCAACGTAGTCGATCAAGTGATGCACAACTCCTCGACGTTCTTCCATGGACGGCTTCGCGGTCGCGATCTCGATGCCTTGATAGATCTGAACAGAGTCGAAGTTGACGACTTCTCCTCCAAGGCGAAGCGCTAACTCCACACCGAGCGCGGTCTTGCCCGACGCCGTAGGTCCGGCGATGGCATAGATCGAGTTATTTACTTTTCCCGCGTTCACAGGTTCCGGCCGTCCGATACGTCGAGTATATTATCTAGGAACCGACCGTCTTTTTATTTTCGTGTAGATTTAGCGTGCCTTCGTGTGAGTTCATGGTTCAGCTGCTTGACGCTCTCCTGGACCACCGACCAACACGAAATCACACTAACCGATCCTCAAAAACACATGAGACTTTTTCTTACCCTACTCTCGTTCCTGGCGATCAGTTTGTCCACCGCTGCGCAGCGAGGCGAGAATTACATTCGCTACGTCAACCCGCTCATCGGTACGCAGAAGATGGGGCACACCTATCCCGGTGCAACGGTGCCATTCGGGTCGGTCCAACTCTCACCCGATACCGATCAGCAGCCGCACAACATCGGTGGGAAGTACAACAAGGACGCGTACAAATATTGCGCCGGCTACCAGTACGACGACCGCTCGATCGTCGGTTTCTCGCACACCCATTTCAGCGGGACCGGTCACAGCGATCTGGGCGACTTCCTCATCATGCCGACGGTTGGCGAGTTGCAGTTAGAACCCGGATCGAAAGACGATCCTTCGACAGGTTTTCGATCTGCGTTCTCACATGCGAATGAAACCGCCGAGCCGGCGTATTACAAAGTCCGACTGGACGATCACGATATTCTCGCCGAGATGACCGCGACGACACGCGTCGGGTTTCACCAGTACACGTTCCCGCAGTCGGACAATGCGCGCATCATCCTCGACCTGATGCACGGCATCTACAACTACGATGACAAGAACGTCTGGACGTTCGTCCGGGTCGAGAATGATCACACTATCGTCGGCTATCGTCAGACAAATGGTTGGGCACGCACGCGGACGGTTTATTTCGCGATGGAGTTTTCGAAACCGTTCGCCTCGTACGGTTTTAAGAATTTCGGCAAGGAGGATTACAAAGGCTTCTGGCGTAAGTTTGATCAGACGCGCAATTTCCCCGAGATGGCGGGGAAACAGATCCGCGCGTATTTCGATTTCAAGACGCGCGACAAAGAGAAGGTCCAG
>DATEOJ010000513.1:0-5658 GCA_035274235.1 Pyrinomonadaceae bacterium | reverse complement strand
CGCCCGCATGAAGAGATCGGATCGATCTCGACGAATTGTCTGAGTCTCGATGCGGCTATCGGCGTCGGTGGTATGCCCCGCGGGCGCATCATCGAAATCTATGGTCCGGAAAGCTCGGGTAAGACGACCCTTGCTCTGCAGGTTGTCGCATCCGCCCAACGTAACGGCGGTATCGCTGCCTATATCGACGCCGAGCATGCGATGGATCCTGAATACGCCGAGAAGCTTGGTGTGAACATCGAGGACATGCTCATCTCGCAACCGGATTCCGGTGAGCAGGCGCTTGAGATCGCCGAGACGCTAGTTCGTTCGAACAGCGTGGATGTAATCGTCATCGATTCGGTCGCGGCACTCGTTCCCCGTGCTGAGCTTGACGGCGAGATGGGCGACTCACTTCCCGGTCTTCAAGCACGACTCATGTCGCAAGCACTTAGAAAGTTGACGGCTATCGTCGCGAGTTCGCGAACGACCTTTATCTTCATCAACCAACTGCGTGAGAAGATCGGCGTGTTCTTCGGATCGCCCGAAACAACGACCGGCGGTAAGGCACTTAAGTTCTACGCGAGCGTCCGTCTCGATATCCGCCGCATCGGTGCGATCAAGGATGGCGATCGAGTTGTTGGAAACCGCACGCGTGTGAAGGTGGTCAAGAACAAATGCGCACCGCCGTTCCGCGAAACGGAATTCGACATCATGTACGGCGAAGGAATTTCACGCGAGGGTGACTTGATCGACCTCGCATCGAACAACAACGTCGTCGAGAAGAGCGGTGCGTGGTTCTCGTATAAAGGCGAACGTCTAGGACAGGGACGTGAGAACGTCAAGACGATGCTCAAGGAGAACCCCGAGCTTCGCGAACGCATCGAGAACGATGTGAAGATCGTTCTCGGGTTTGCTCAACCTGAAGCAGCACAATCCGCACAAGCGTAGTTCTACAAATAAAGAGGCCAGCCGGATCGGCTGGCCTTCTTGTTACTGCGGTTTGTTGACCGGTTTCTTTTTCATCATCATCGGAGCATCGTCGGTCTGACTCACGTTTGCGTTGCCCTGTCGCTGCATCTGCTTTCGCAGCGTATCGGGATCAGGAATCCCGGGCGTGGGTGTCGCACCGGGCTTGAACGGTTTCTTCAACTCCTCAGCACTCGGTATACCGGGAGTCGGCGTCGTTCCCTTCGGAACATTGTTAGCGTTCTTAGGATCCGGGATACCCGGCGTTGTATTTGTCGACGGAGGCAGCGGACTTGCCGATAATCCTTCCGGCAAATTGTTTGCATCAACCGTAACGTTGCCGACACCCGCACCCTGGTTGGCATTTGCATTCGAATTACCGCCTGAGCTCGCGCAGCCACCAATGATCGCCGCCGAGATCAACGCGGATATAAGTAATAGAGCTTTCAACATTAATTAGTAACCTCTTCAATTTAAAATAGCTGTGCCGGCTTGAAGGTTGCGTCTCTGGGGGTCAGCGACGGCGTTCAAACCGGCACGGGCAGGTATCAAACGGTTCGGAAGGTAATGCAGTTGCCATAGGCTAACAACTACAAAGCGTAATTATAGACCTCGAGCACGACTTGTCAACACTTTTTCCCCTCGCACTTTTCATCGCGCAGACTTCATTTGACATAGCGAAATCGGTTATCTAGACTGATTAACTTGCTCGGCAGTCGAGTAAAACGAATTTTGGCCAGGTAGCTCAGTTGGTAGAGCAGCGGACTGAAAATCCGCGTGTCGGCGGTTCGACCCCGTCCCTGGCCACCAAGAGTGATGGGACTCAGATTCTGAGTCCCATTCTTTTTTTGGAATCATGAACGGCGCAAGAGCGTCGATGAGCGACGCGTTCTTGTCGCAGTACCGCAAGAGCGTCGATGAGCGACGCCTTCCTGTCGGAGTACCGAAGGATTAATTTGAGTTCAGTGGCTTCGCCTCCTCCAGCGTCCATCTCTCTTCGATCTTGCCGCTGTATAAAACCGCCCGCACAAACTGAAGGGTACCTTCATCGGTACATTCGGACTCATGAATCACTCTGCCTCCAAGTCCGGTGTCATCGTAGTAAGGCAGACAGTGTGTGCTCCTCGTCGTCCACGTGGAGAGAGCCCTCTTATTACTGAAGAGTTGTGGGAATATAAACCAGGATTTGTCCGCGTTCGCTACCATCGAGAAGGACCCGGCCTTCTCCCGTAATTCCGCTTTTTCTCGGCGGAATTCCAAGTGTGAGAAGACATTCGAAGAGACTAGCGAACCTCTATACCGTCGGTTTTCGAGCGTATAGACTGCGCTGCCAGGCTCCTTCGGAACGAATCGCCATTGCTGGCCCTTGTTCTCAGACAGAATTTCATTAACGGTAAGCTTTGCCATTGACCTACCCACGTCACGATGGCCGCTTATCATCATGTATTTCTCAGTACCGGCGAGTTTTATGAAATACCATTTGTTCGTGTCAATGCTGGTGGCAACTGGCCCGGGCACACTGTCGACTACCGGCTGCCTCCCTCGGGGATCTCTTGACGGGGGCGGCTGCGAAGGCGGCGGCGGAGTAGTTCGATGATCGGTCGTTTTAGGTGTCGGTTGAGGCTTAGTTGTGCGATGGTCTCTTACCGCTTGTGATAGCCCGGTCGTCCACGCAACAAGTACAAGTAGAATTATAGGAACTCGTTTCATAATTACCTTTGGAGTTGAGCACAGTCTAGGTTTGGTTGTAGCGTTTCGGGCACAATATCGCGCCGGCCACGCCTGGTTATCGTCCATAATTGCCTCACCTTCCCATCAGGTTCGGCTTCGACGTCATCGAGTTTCGTCGGGCCGGAGTTATAAGTCTTAGAGATCTCTAAGGTTTTTCTAAAAACTTCTAAAAAGTGGACAGCAAAGCGGAGAAGCAAGGTGGTCAACAAAAAAAGGCCGTCGCTTAGGCGACCTCTCTAAGCGCAATCAATGTCAACAGGGTTTTGATTTAAGGAACGTAGGTTCACGAGAGCTGACACGGGCGAGGCGTCGACGGGATTCATCCGTCCGCGAGTTTTTTGCGCGTGCATGGGTTAGAGACGCTGGGCTCTCGCATGATTTGGATTCAGACCAAGAAAGATACCGTCCACAACAGAAAGGCGATCCACGTCAACGCAAACAGAACGGGCGGTGCGAGAGACAATGGTTGCGAATACGAGATCGCAGTCACCTGTTTGTCCTTTTCGACGTTGCGAAAGTACGTGTCAACGGTGTTACGAAACTCAGGGATCTCCTGCCGCATTCGAAGATTTAGAAACAGACAATATTTCCAGTGCTTGTATTGGAGAGCCAACCAGAACAACGTGAAGGCCAGCGCGGCGATCGCCAATGATGTCAGTAGTACGAACGGCTGCTCTTTGTTATAGAGAATCGCAAACGCAGAGAGTAGTCCAAGTTCGACAATGGAAAAGTAATTGAGACGGTCGTGAAATAATCGCTCTTCATGTAGTCCGTGTTGCCAGAGCCGGTCGAGTTCGCTTTGCGAAAGATCTTCGCTACTGGAGAGCTTTTCATCCATGCCCCAAATATATCACCCGCCCGCCCGTCGGTTATCTCGCAAAGCGTTTCGTTATTAGAGCGACCGGCAGTCCGACAAAAAGCATGTGAATAATGAGACCGCTGAGCAGACCGTACCAATTAAAGGCTCCTTGCCTGGCCTGAGTCAGCGGAACGATTCCATACGACATCGCGAAGTAAACGAGCATGCCGTATAGCGGTCCGACGATGAACGGATAACGAATTATCACCGGGACAATCCGCGCGAGGATGTAAAACCCGATCGCAACCCCTAACGCCACACAGAAATGGAAGAGCAATCCAACTGCTATGCTCGTCGCCCCTTGATTGAATGATTCCTGACCGAGCACCGAACTCGCGACATACTGCCATACGCGGTCGGGTGTTACGCCTGAGCGCAGATAGGCGTTCGTCATCGCGGCGATGCAATCCAAAACACCGACAGTCAGTCCGCCGAGTAGGATCGTGTGTATCCAGCTCGGCCTAAGTCCCCGTCCGTTTGTCATCGGAAGATTCTCCTTTGCGTTCGAAATGTTTACAACAGTGAGTTCGATTTCACTTCGGCCGTTTAGGTTGCAACGCCGCAAGTCTTCTGGATTCAGTCAGCAGACTTTGGGGAACATTCCTTGCTGCGCATTTCGACAGTAATCCAGTAGACAGTCTTGAGGTTCGTAACAAATGTATCCTTTTATACCTTGGAGTGCTTCAATGAACGCCCATCATTCGCCAGTAATCTTGCTGCTTTCTAAGCAAACGCTGATGGACGACCCTCTCGACCGATGGTTAGAGGAGAGCCGCTACCGTGCATGGGAAGCGGCCGACGTCTTTCAACTTCTCGACCAGGTCTCCGACTTCACCGTCCGCAAACGTCCTGATGTCGTTTTTCTGCACGTCGGTGGAACGACTGAGGAACTTGCCTTTGCACGCAGCCTGATACAGGCCGGCATCATCGATTCGGGTGTTCCGGTCATTGATCTCGTTTCGGACCCGGCGGAGAAAGAAATGCAGGATCTCGACTGCACGATCTCGGTCCTTGCAACCCAACTCGATCATTACATTCCAAGGGAAAATGCAGCCACAAGCTGAACCTACTCGGCGCAACAGAACTTTCGTAAATCCAGTCTTCGCTGAATCCTTTCCGGACCCGTTCGTTCTGAAATATAAAGGCGAGTACTTCGCGTACTGCACCGGGAACGCCGACGACGGCACTATCTTCGGTGTGCTTCATTCGCGAGATCTGGTTTCGTGGACAAAGCTCGGCGGCGCGATGACTCCGCTCGATCCCTCCCCGCCTTACTACTGGGCGCCGGAGGTGACTTACGACAACGGCAAGTTTTATCTCTACTACAGCGCAGGCAACGAGACGTTCATGGAGATCCGGGTGGCCGTCTCGGATACACCCGAAGGTGGATTCCGCGATAGCGGCGTGAGGTTGACGAATGAAGACTTCGCGATCGATGCGCACGTTTTCATCGACGACGACCGCACCAAATATCTTTTCTACGCGACGGATTTCCTCGAACACACTCATATCGGAACCGGAACCGTCGTTGACAGGATGCTCGACTGGTTCACGCTAGAAGGCAACCCGCGCCCCGTGACAACCGCGAAATACGACTGGCAAGTCTACGATCCCGCACGGGCTGAGAAGGGAGGCGTTCGATGGCATACGGTCGAAGGACCGGCGGTCCTGAAGCGAAAGGGCAAGTACTTTGAGATGTTCAGCGGCGGGAACTGGAAGAACACGACATACGGAGTGAGCTTCGCTTCGACCGACGACATTCACGAGTCGGACGAGTGGTCGCAGTATTCAGATGGCGAGACTGCCCTGCCTATCCTGCGGACGATTCCGGACAAGATCGTCGGACCCGGACATAACTCCGTCGTTCGCGGACCAAATGGACGCGAGCTGTACTGCGTCTATCACCGATGGACCGACAGCGGTCGTGTGATGGCGATCGACCGAATGGATTTTGCAGGGGATCGGATATTCGTCGTCGGGGCAACCGACACTCCGCAACCCGCTCCGTTTCAACCATCGGTTCGCGGTCCGTGGAACTCTAGCCTGCGAACCGGCGACTGGGATTTGGTCGATGGAACCTTGCAGTGCGGCGGTACCGGCGAACTAAAGTTGGAAAAACC
>DATEOJ010000512.1:0-8963 GCA_035274235.1 Pyrinomonadaceae bacterium | reverse complement strand
CACTGGCCAGATGATCACCGAGGTCGACGAAGACGGTGAACGAGCGAAAACAAATGTCTCCCTCGGCAAGACTATCATTGCAGACGATGAAGGCAGTTGGGGCGTCCGATTCAAGACGATGGATCCAATAGCCGGCAGCGTGATGCAGTCGGAGTTATCGGGTGAAGTCTCGCCCTATGATATTGGTCGTGTCGAGATCAATGCGCTCGGCAATGTCGTGCCAACGCACGAACCCGAGGTCCAGGAACCGCATATTTACCAAAAAGGTGGACACGTAAACAACCCGGAATACGGGTGCGTTGATCCCGACTTCAATTCGCCAGCCAGTTGCGACATTTTGGCTTTTCTTCTGAACAGCGGCGTCACCTTCCCGGGAATCGACTTAAGAGATGATCCTTTTAAGGATCCCAACGACCCGTCTGGTCCGAGACTGCCTGACTGGGTCATTGGAGCTGATGACAGACCGGCCGGTATTGATTCATTCAATCGGTATCCAGGGTTGATGTACTGGCCAGGCGGTCAAGACGGAGCGGCGGGACATTGGTCGCCTTTACGATTTGAAAGTCGTCAAGAAACATATGGACCTTGGCTTGATAAGGGAGTTCCTACCGATCTACGAGACCGACTAAAGGATATTGCCAGCCGGACGGAATGCGCGGATATTTTGAATGCGATGTTTGACGAGCTCGAGGAAGATGGCGACCTGTTTTCTCGCAAGCTAGATGATATATATATGCGATTAGCAGGAGTGGATGTCGAACCGAAACTCTCCACTCCGGGGGTTGCTCAAATTAATAAGGGGAAGCGAGTGATTGGTATCGTTCCTCCAACGTCCACAAATCCTAAGCAAAACGATGCCTTCTATACAAAAATCACTATTGCAGAGTCAGTACATCATGCGCGAGCAAAGGGGATGTATTCAGACAAGGATCTTGACAACGCCGCTAAACTGGTGATTCCCGGTCTGACCGAGCAGCAGAAAAAGAAGTTGGGTGACATTGAAGGCATAAAGAAAAGAGACAAGCGCGAGGACGGGTATTTAGGACATACTGTTATCAATACGTTCTGCCGCTATTCCGACGCTGAGGTGAACTAGCTCAGTGTATTTACAGGAGGTATGGAATGAAGATGGTACCTTTAGTTTTGTTGGCAGGTATAGTTACGCTGTGGAGCACCGATGTGGAAGCTCAAAGCGGTTCGGGCTTGGATGAATGGCTTCGATTCCGCGTGTTCACGACCACCCGCGAGGAAGTTGAGAAAGAGCTGGGTCAAACGGGTAAAACCAGTGCGCATTTCGTCCGATACAAGAACGCGCGAGGGTCTGTTTACGTCGATTATTCAAAAGGGGATTGTCAGTCGGCTAGCCCAGTGTGGAACGTCCCTGCGTGGACAGTGATTGAGGTCAGTTATTCACCACACGTGAACCCGCCCAAGCTTGCACAACTTCTTAGTACCAAATCCAAATTCAATAAGCGGAGTTCCGGAGATGTTGCGGGACATGTCGAATACTACGACGACGAGAGAGGCATCTCGATTGTGTATGATGAAGAGCTCAAAGAGGTGAGAAATATCACGATTAGACCGTCCGTCCAAGCCCAGAAGAACTACGATTGTTCACTTTCGAATACAAAAGCGACTAGCTTGACCGACATTCACCCCTAGTGGGTTAGTCAATAAGTCGTATACCGAGTCGTAAGAACCCTGAAACAATATTCCGTTAGCCCGCCTTTTTGTCCGCCCGTGAGACGAAAGTACAAATTCAAGTTAAGATAAGCGACAGTTCGGGACGGCTGAGACCCATCGGTTGGCCGTCCTGACCTTCGTAGAGATGATTTTCGTATGAGAGTTCTTGTACTTGGCGGGAGCGGAATGCTCGGTCACAAGTTGGTGCAGCGTTGGGGAACAGAGTTCGACGTCTGGGCTACGTTGCGTGGTGAGTTCGCGCGGTACGAACGTTTTGGAATATTCGATCGTGCAAAGACTGTCGACTCCCTCTCCGTTCTCGACACGCCGGCTCTCGAGGCGGCGATCGAACGCGTTCGGCCGGATGTGATCTTTAACGCTGTCGGCATCGTCAAACAAGTCCCGAGCGCTAAGAACAGCGTCGCGACGCTTCAGATCAATTCCGTCCTTCCGCATCAGTTGGCGGACATCGCCTCGAAGGTAGACGCACGTTTTATTCAGATCAGTACCGATTGTGTCTTCAACGGCGAGCGCGGAATGTATAGCGAAGACGACGAGCCAAACGCGACCGACCTCTACGGCAAGAGCAAGAACCTTGGGGAAGTGGTCGGCGAGAACTGCCTGACGCTGAGGACATCGATTATCGGCAGGGAGCTGGAGACAGGTCACGGTTTGGTGGAGTGGGTGCTCTCGAATCGCGGTACTCGCGTCAGAGGTTTTGCAAACGCAATATTCTCCGGCTTTCCAACCATCGTCCTGGCGGATATAATTTCCAACTTGATCAGGAATCACCCGACGCTGAGTGGTTTGTATCACGTCTCAAGCGAACCGATAAACAAGTTCGACCTGCTGAACCTGATAAAGACGAGTTACAAGATCGATCTCGACATCGAGCGTTTCGAGGATTTCCGTATCGACCGGAGTCTCGATTCGACCAAGTTCAAAAACGCGACCGGTTTCCAACCCTCTGCATGGAGCGAGATGGTCGCGGCGATGGCAAACGACGAAACACCGTACGACAGTTGGAGAAGCTCGACGACAACCGCATGAGTTTTCTTGAAGGCAAAAGGATCCTGGTAACCGGCGGCACTGGGTCGCTGGGTCAAACGCTTGTGCGCCGGCTCTTGAGCGGCGAGCTTGGAAGACCGGCGAAAGTCACGGTCTATTCGCGCGACGAAGCAAAGCAGCACTACATGCGGCTGGACTTTATGCATCGCGACGCGGCGACGGACGACGTGATCTATCAGAACTCGCAGGACCTTCTGCGGTTCGTGATCGGCGATGTTCGCGACTTTCCTGCTCTGACGAAAGCACTGCGCGACACGGATGTCGTGTTCCACGCCGCAGCGTTGAAGCAGGTCCCGTCATGCGAGTACTTTCCGTTTGAGGCGGTCCAGACGAATATCGTCGGTGCAGCGAATCTTGTTCGTGCGATCCGTGAGAACGATCTGCCGGTCGAGAAGGTGGTCGGCATCTCGACGGACAAGGCGTGCAAGCCCATCAACGTGATGGGAATGACAAAGGCATTGCAGGAGCGCGTGCTGCTCGAGGCGAATCGCGAATGCAAGACGACCTTTATGTGCGTTCGATACGGGAATGTGATCGCGTCGCGTGGGTCGATCGTTCCGCTATTCGTCGAGCAAGTGCAGAAGGGGCAGTCGATGACGATCACACTTCCGGAGATGACGCGATTCTTGTTGAGTCTTGATCGTGCGGTCGATACGGTCTTTGAGGCGATCCGTGTAGGGAAGCCGGGTCAAACATTCGTTCCAAAGGTTCCGGCGGCGAATATCGTCGATCTCGCGAAGGCGATCATGGGTGAGAAGGAATTGCCTATCAGTTTCACGGGGATTCGTCCCGGCGAGAAGGTCCACGAGATCATGGTTTCGGAAGAAGAGTGTTACCGGACGATCGAGCAGGGCGATTACTACGTGATTCATCCCGTGCTTCCGGAGCTGCGCGACGGCACGGAGTTCAAGCAGGCTCTGACCGGTGAGTATTCTTCTCGCGACAACAACATCTCGATCACCGAACTTCGTGAGCTGCTCTCGTCCGCGAGCGAGGAGATAAAGTTTTTTCTCGCCGCCGGGAATTAGATCCTATGAAAGTCATGACGATATTCGGGACGCGTCCCGAAATAATCAGGCTGAGCCTTGTGATGAAGATCCTCGATCAGCATTGCGAGCACGTCACTGTCCACACCGGCCAGAATTATGATGAAAGCCTCAGCGATATTTTCATTCGCGATCTAGAAGTCCGGACGCCGGACATCCATTTCGGGATACGTTCGACCAGCTTCGGCGATCAGATCGGACAGATACTTACCAAAGCCGACGAAGCCCTTGCCGAGCACAAGCCTGACAAAGTTCTCATACTAGGTGACACGAACAGTGCTCTGTCAGCTATCGCGGCCGCACGTCGCGGTATTCCCGTGTTTCACATGGAGGCTGGCAACCGTTGTTTTGACGATCGTGTACCCGAGGAAGTGAATCGCCGGATCGTCGATCACTCCAGCGCGATCTTGCTGCCGTACACGGAGCGAAGCAAGGAAAACCTGGTTGCCGAGGGAATCGAACGCGAACGCATCTATGTCACGGGCAATCCGATCAAGGAAGTACTCGACAACTTCGCGGACAATATAAAGCGAAGCAAAGCTTTGAAGGAAGTAGTCGCGAAACCTTTTGAGTATTTTCTTGTCACGCTGCACCGTGCCGAGAACGTCGACATACCCGAACGTCTCGCCATGATCTTCGACGGCTTCGCGCGCATCGCCGAAAAGTTTGAGAAACAAGTGCTCGTCAGTGTGCATCCGCGAACACGCGAGAAGCTCAACGAGTTTGGAATTAAGCCAGCGTCAAAGCTCATCCGACTTCTCGATCCACTTGGCTTTTTCGATTTCGTCCATCTGGAGAAAAACTCACTCGCTGTGCTTACGGACAGCGGAACGGTTCAGGAGGAGTGCTCCATCTTCGGTATCCCAAACATTACGCTTCGCGACGTAACCGAGCGGCCTGAAACACTCGAGTGCGGCAGCAACATTCTTTGTGGAGCGGAGCCGGACAATATTTTCCGGGCGGTCGAGCTCGCGATCTCGCAGCCGGCAGACTGGACGCCGCCGCGTGAGTATATGGCGCAGAACGTTGCACAAACCGTCAGCAAGATCATCCTCGGATACACCAATCTTCGAAAGCACGTTTCTTGATGGCTTCCGGCGACACAAATCAGAAGCGACGTCTTTGGGTCGTTTCCGAACTCTATTACCCGGAGGAGACTTCGACCGGATACTACCTGACGCGAATCGCCGAAGGCCTCACGGACGAGTTCGACGTAAAAGTGATCTGCGGTCAGCCAACCTATTCGGCCCGCGGCACCGTCGCCCCCGGACATGAGTTTCACAAGGGGGTCGAGATCTTTAGGGCAGCGGGAACGACTCTCGACAAGAACGTCATTGTATTCAGGCTGCTGAATATGTTGACACTTGGTTTGTCGGTATTCTTCAAAGCGTTGACAAAATTCCGGCGTGGCGACCGCGTCCTGGTCGTGACGACACCGCCAAACTTGCCGTTCGTTGTCGCGATCGCCTCGCTTACACGAGGCGCTGCATATACCCTCGTCATCCACGACAACTATCCGGAGATACTCGTCGCAACCGAGAAGACGACGGGTAATTCGTTCCTCTTTAGCACCCTCTCGTTTTTCAATCGCTGGTTATACAAACATGCGACGAAGATCATCGTCGTCGGACGCGATATGCGCGAGTTGGTCGCAAAGAAGACCGATGGCCTTGATGTTCCGATCGCGACCATTCCAAACTGGGCCGAACTCGAGTCAGTGTCCCCGGCGGACCGTGCGGACAACGAACTCCTGAAGGAGCTCGAACTGACCGACAAACTGGTGTTTCTCTACGCCGGCAACATGGGCCATCCCAACGATCTGACGACGATCGTCGACGCGGCCGAAATGCTGCGTGATGTCTCCGACATTCACTTCGTTTTTTTGGGAGCGGGCGTCAAACGACGATGGCTTGAGAAGCGTGTCGGGGAACTCGAATTGTCTAACGTAACGATACTCGCCCCTCGACCGCGGTCCGAGCAGAAGGTCTTTCTTAATGCGTGCGACGTGGCTCTCGTGTCGCTGGTGGGCAAGATGGTCGGAGTTTCCATGCCAAGCCGGACCTATAACATACTCGCGGTCGGGAAGCCGATACTCGCCCTGACGGAACCTGGCTCCGAAGTTTCGCGCGTTGTCGAAGAAGATGAAGTAGGTTGGACGGTCCAGCCGGGCGATTCAAAAGCCTTCGCCGATACCGTGCTAAAAATACTCGAACGAAGGTCGGAATTACGGCTTATCGGCGCTGCCGCCCGGAAGAGCGCACTTGAAAAATATTCTCTCGACACCGCCCTTGAGAAATACCGACGCGAGTTATGACGCCACTACTTCCAGCCGTGATCTTTCTGACCGCGCTCGTCGTGACGTGGGCGGGAGTCGCGCTGTTCCGGAAGTGGACTCTTCGACGCGAGATCTTTGACGTACCAAACGAGCGGAGCTCGCATACACAGCCGACTCCGCGCGGTGGCGGTGTTGCCATCGTGGCAGTCACTCTCGCCGGTTACATCATTGGCTCGAGCGTCGCAAACATTCCGATCTCCTACGGATATATTGCCGCGGGTCTATTAATAGCCGGGATCAGTTGGCTCGACGACCTAATTTCAATTCCGTTCTGGGCGAGACTGGCCGTTCACCTTGGCGGTTCGATTGTCCTCATTCGAGATGTCGGGCACTGGGATGAGATATTTATCCCGACTGCCGATATCACGGTCCCCCTCGGGGCGGTGATCGGCACAGTCGTGACGTTAGGCTGGCTAGTCTGGCTCATCAATTCCTACAACTTCATGGACGGCATCGACGGAATCGCCGGAATTCAAGCCGTCATCGCTGGTACAGCTTGGGCGGTTTTCGCGGCATGGCTCGGTATGAGCGCGACTTTTCTGTTTGCAGGTGTCCTTGCTTCCGCGGCTCTCGGCTTTTTGGTACACAACTGGGCTCCGGCAAAGATCTTCATGGGAGATGTCGGCAGTGCGTTCCTCGGTTTCACCCTTGCTGCCGTCCCCCTTCTCGCGCGTAGGGAACTGACAGATCTGCAGTTTCAATCGTTACTGCCGGTCGTCGCGGTATTATTTGTTTGGTACTTCGTCTTCGACAGCCTGCTCACGTTTTTTCGCCGCTTGCTTCGCGGGCACAGGGTCTGGGAGGCCCATCGGGAGCACATTTATCAAAGGCTGATCATTTCGGGGTGGAACCATGGGCAAGTCGCGCTACTATACGGAACGTTAGCTGGATTACTTTCCGTTTCCGTGATTTTCGCAATAATTTTTTCGGGTAAGGTAGCGGTTTTAACACTTTTATGTCTCTTAATTCCCACAATCGCATTAATTTACTTGGGCGGACGAAAAAAAGATTGACCTAAGTAATTAAAAATGCTAGCTTTGCAGGACACATAGGAGTGTTGAGTAGCATTTCCGGCAGATGCCTTTAGAAGAATTGCCCGCAGCTTGCGCTTTAGGACACGAGTTTTCATTTGAATCTTATGGCGTGCGGGTAAGAATAGAGGCATCGGATGCCTCGTTGCTCGAAGAGGCCGAGCGTAAGGCTCGAACGGCACTGGTTGATAATCTCCGACGCGTTGAGAGTTCCGACGCTGACCATTTGTTCGGTATTTCCTCGGATTCCGATGGAACGCTGCACCTTTTTAAGGATGGGCAGGAATACTCGAGTGATCACGACAGGCGACGGTTCTTTAAGTTCTTTGATAGTATTTTGCGGATCGAGGTCGCGGAGCACGCGGTTGGATGGGTTTTCATCCATGCGGGCGTTGTAGCCTCGAACGGTCGGGCGATCATTATTCCTGGTGATAGTTTCTCCGGAAAAACCACTCTTGTTCAAGAGCTAGTTCGAGCCGGAGCGGAGTATTACTCGGATGAATACGCTGTTTTGGACCAAGAAGGTCTCGTTCATCCCTTTCCGCGATTTCTATCCGTTCGCTATCTGGAGAATGGATCTCTAGGGGAACGGGACGTCGATATCGCGTCCATTGGTGGGATTCATGGGTTTGGGCCGATACCCGTGGGATTAGTTTTGTTGACCCGGTTCGTCGACGGGGCTATCTGGGAGCCTGAGACTTTAAGTATTGGGCATGGAATACTGGAAACGATCCCACATACGATTCCGCGACATTCAAATGCAGTTCATGCATTAAAAGTGTTGAACACTGCATTCACTGATGCCATAATACTTAGGAGTTCACGAGGAGACGCGGCTGGGCTCACAAAGACGTTTTTATCTTTTTTTTGACTTTTGATTTTTGTTGGCTAAAATTACCTAACCATGCGGTTAGCTTTTCTGGAGGAGAAAATGAACACTTCGCAACGCCCCATTGCACGTAAAGCAGGTCTCGTGATCCAAGAAGTGCCGGACGAAGTTCTGGTCTACGATCTCGACACTAACAAAGCTCACTGCCTCAACCAGTCAGCGGCTATGATTTGGCGATCATGTGATGGCAACAATACTGTTTCCGAGATCGCCGAGCTCGTGGGTGCTCAAGCGGGCGGGAAGGTCACAGAGGATTTTGTCTGGCTAGCAATCGATCAGCTTAGCCAGAATCGGCTTCTTGAAACGGAGATCGCCGTTAATTTCGCGGGCCAATCGCGTCGCGAAGCACTCAAGAAGATCGGCATGGCGACAATGATCGCTGTACCGGTTATCGCGTCGTTAGTCGCTCCTCAGAGTGCACTGGCAGCGGCATCTTGTTCTTGCGTCAACCCTGGCGCGTGCCTTACGCAGACGACGTGTCCATCAACCGTTAACTGCAACGGCCTTGGCATCTGTGCCCCGTAGTTCTAAGTTTTATTTTATCCATGAGGGCAGCGGAGCGGTTACTCTGCTGCCCTCATTGCTTTTCAGATCCGCATGACTGACGAACATCGTTGGTATCTCGTCACCAGGAAGAGGACGGAGGGTTTTATCGCGTCCGCCTTCAGAAAGCTCCGCCAAGAGGGTATCGAACCGATATTAATAAAAGGATGGGCCGCCGCTCGTAACTACCCGGACGGACAAACACGTTTCCTGGGAGATATTGACCTCGCGGTAAGGGCCGATGTCTACGATAAATCTGTGCGGCTTGTCTACGACCAGGCTGATCCCATTACAGGTGTCGATCTACATCGCGAACTCCGGACGCTCGACACGCTTGACTGGGAGACCTTGTTCGAACGTAGTAATCT
>DATEOJ010000511.1:0-10266 GCA_035274235.1 Pyrinomonadaceae bacterium | reverse complement strand
GGTCGGTGTAAGGATCGACCGTGTAGGGATCGAGATAGTATTGAGTGAACGCCTCGACATACGCTCCGCGATTTCCCTGGCTGATCCAGAGCAGAACCTTGTTGCCGTCCGGCGCTTCCCAGTAGAACGGAACTTTTCCGGGAGCGAGATCGGTCGCGTTATTTATGAACGTGTTCGCGCCGGTCACGAGATACTTCGTTCCGCCGGACGCAAGCATCGACGCGATCGACATCGGATGCCCGGGCACGTCGTTCATGTACGCGACTTCCGACGAGATGCCGTAGCTTTTCTGAAGACGAACGAAATCGTAGTTGAGACGGTTGAGTTCTTCCGCACCGAGATAGTCGGTGTGCATGCTTCCCCACGCGGTAGAGATCACGATCTGACCCGACTTAATAAGATTCATCAATCGGGCGATCTTCTCTTTGTCTTTGGGTAGAACCGACTGTGGTTTCTTCTGGCGCTTCAGCCATTCGTTGATCTGCCAGACGCTTTCGATCGTCCAGCGAAAATCTTTGTTAGCTTCAGCGACACGGATAACTTCATCGATATGTCGAGCAGCACGTTCGCGGATCGCGCTTGGCGGTTCGACGAATCCAAAATCGTAATGAGATGAGGGGACGACGTAGATCGTCTTGATAGAACTAGCGGGGAGTTTTGCCTGACCCGAGATCTTCGGGGAAAGCAGCATTCCCAAAACAATGGTTACCAGGAGGAGACTTATTGTTTTGCGCATACTTTCCCCGAAATCAAGACCTCGTCTATCTAGAAATTGAACCGAGCAGACAACTGTATCTGACGCGGTCCACCGAATCCGAGCAGTCCGCCCAGATTGTTACCCACCGTGGAGAAGCTCTTACCGAAGTCGACGCAGTTGCCGACCGCACCCGCACAGCTCAAACCACCCGACGGATCGGCATAGTTCGCGAAGTTGAAGATGTTGAAGATCTCCATACGCAGATGCAACGAAGTGTTCTCCGTTATCCGAGTGTCTTTGAAGAACGATACGTCAGACTGTACAAAGCTCGGTCCGCGAAGAGTATTGCGACCAAGGTTACCGAATGTGCCGGCCGGAAGATCAGCGTCGAACGCGTCCGGGTTGAACTGGCAGTTCGGAACATCATACGGCGAACAGTACGGATCGACACCCGGTACTGCGTTCGGTCGGAACGAGAATCCGCCAAACGATCCGCCCTGACGTCGTACGGTCACCGGGAATCCGCTGCGGATCTGAGTGATCGTATTTACCTGCCAGCCTTGCGTCAGCCATCGCGGTCCGCCAAACCACTCGTGGAATTTCAGATCGTAACCGGCATCGAAGCTGAAGTTGTGTCGAACATCCTGATCAGAGCTCGCACGCTCAGCGTCGGCATCGTTGGGATTCTGGTAGTCCTGGAAGAACCCGACGACGTTATCGATCGCATGACCCCAAGTGTAGTTCGCATTGAAACGCAGTCCCTTCGACCAGTTGCGTTTGAATGTTGCTTGCAACGCGTTGTAGTTCGACTGCGGATACCCGCCGACAAGCAGGATGTCAGCAAAGTTCTGGCTGAGCGGTCGCGTCGCACCATCGATCGGGCTAACGCGGTTTGCGTTTATCGGCGTGACCACACCATCCGTGAGAATGTGCGTCACGTGGTTTCCGACGTAGCCGACGCTCAACGTTCCGATACCGAGATCGTGCTGAACGTTCAGCGAGTACTGCTGAGCCATCGCCGTCTTGAGATCGCGTTCGATGTTCATCGCCTGGGCTTGTCCGCAGTTAAAGACGCGCGGGTCAACCGGATATGCGAACGTCGGTCCGCCACCCGGGCCGCAGAAGAACCAGTCAAACAGATCGGTCGAAACCTGCGGGAACGAATTCACGTGCGGTGAGCCAAAGCTCGCCGGAAGCATGCGGTTGTAGAAAATTCCGTAACCACCGCGGATCACCGTCTTACCTTTGCCAAACACATCGAACGCAAAACCGAAACGCGGACCGAAGTCGTCCCAGTCCACGTTGTGAACCGGCTCGCCCGGTGCCGTGTAGGTCAAAGTCGCGAGATCGAAGTTCTGCAGGTGGCCATTCTTTTCGCGGCTAACGCTGCTGACTTCGTAGCGAAGTCCGAGGTTGAACGTCAGACGACGATGAGCCTTCCAGTCGTCGTTGATGAAGACCGAGAAGTTCTCATTCGCATAACTCAACTCCGGAGTTCCCTGATGCGAGATGACGAACGGAGCGTTTGTCTTGAAGTCATTCACGCTGAAGAAAAGGAGCGTGTCCTGCGGCAGGAGCAATGCATCGCGACGATTGAACCGAGCGTCGACACCAACCTTCAGCGAGTGGTCGCCGCGGACCATAGTGAGTGTGTCGAGTACATGAGTGACGATACCCGTTCGCTCCTGATCGAACTGTGCAGGTCCGACCGGATTGATACGGAAGTTTACAAACGAGAGATCGAAACGCGGCAAAGTTGTCTGACCGGCTTCGGTTCGGGTGTAGTTGTGATTCACGCCGATACCGAATTCGTTCGAAGTTGTCGCGTTGAACGCGTAGTTGTGCGACGCCTTGAAGAGCTGGACGAGCAGTTTGCCATCGGCAATCTGATCACTACCAACACCGTAAGGAACTTCGGTCTTCGAATCGTTGATGTTGTACCGGAACGAGAACTGCTGCTTGTCCGTAGGCACCCAGTCAAATTTGAACGAACCGGTGTCCTCGCGAAGATCGGCGATCTTCTGTTCTGAATATTCACCAAGGTCGGCATCGATAGTTCCATCCGCATGGATGAACGGTCGCTGCGGAAGCGGGATCGTGCTGACGACCGGAGCGATCGCCGGAGCCATGCCGCTTCGGAATGCCTGCGTGAAGACGAGATTATTGAAGGTCGTACCGCGCGACTGGCGAACGCCTTCGTAATTGGTAAAAAAGAATACCGAGTCTTTGTGGATCGGTCCGCTGATGTTGCCGCCAAACTGGTTGAGTCGGAATCTCTGCTTTCCCGCCAGTGCATCGTCGGCATCCAGCGCTTCGTTTCGGAAATACTCGAAGACGCTTCCGTGAAACTGGTTTCCGCCTGATTTCGTGATCGGGTTGATGACCGCACCAATTGCCTGACCGTATTGTGCAGAGTAATTCTGCTCGAGAACCTGGACTTCCTGAATGCTATCCATGCTCACGCGATTGACGCGCGACTCGATGCGTCCGAGCACGTTTGACGTTCCGTTAACGTCGACGCGACTCGCGTCGATCCCGTCAACGAGTACGCTCGTGCCGCCAAACGTCGACGGAATTCCGTTGATCGCGGTCTGGAATTGATGTCCGGTTTGAACCGATCCGGGGACCGTCGCGAGGAGCTGTGTGAAGTCGCGACCGTTGACCGGGTTGTCTTCGATGCGTTTGGAGTCGACCGTGTCTCCGAGCGTCGACGATTCGGTATCGGTGCGTGTTTGATCGACAACGTCGACCGTTACATCTGTGCCACCGACGACCAGCGCAACGTCAACGCGTGCACGTTCGCCTACGGCGAGTCTCACGTCTTTCAGCGAGACCGTCTGAAAACCGCTACCGGTTGCTTCGACAGTGTAGACACCCGTCGAGAGCGACGGGACATCGTAACGTCCCTCATCATCTGACTGCACCGTGCGTTTTTCATTCGTGGCCTGATTCGTCACGTTGACGGTTGCATTAGGAACGACCGCACCATTCGGGTCGGACACGACGCCCGTTATCGAGCCCGTATTCGACTGTGCAGCCAATGTGATCGCAAGAACAATCAGGACGCCGGCAAGAGAAACCGTCCGTTTGATTTTGCTAATGGCTATAACTTTCATTGGATCCTCCAAGATAATTTCGAACTGTTTCCCTAAACCTTTGTACACTCCTTGGTCGTGGCGATCGATGCGATCGCCGTGAAGTCGGGCGTCCAGACGCCGTCCTTCTTCGGGTAATATTTGTCGAGGTTGTCGGCCGTCAGCGAAACGGTCGGCGTGACGTCACGCACCGAAACGGCCTGGCCGTCATAGAGCTTGATCGCCCCGTCGATGCATCTCAGTCCGACATACTCCGGGAACATTCCCTGACTGACCTTGAGCGCCTCGCGACGCATCATCCAGTCTTTCTCGTGTTCACCCGACAAACCAAAACCGGCGACCGTGACGGCATTGCCGTCAAAACCTGCCGCCAAAAATCCTTGATACGCACCCTGAGCGGTCTCATCGTCCATCGCGAAGATGACATCAACAGCGCCTTTCTCGGCGAGCGTTTCAGCCGCGATCTTCTTTGCGATCGACGGCGTCGCTTCGCCATTGATCGATGCAGTTAGGATCGCGTCCGGCTGAATACTTCGGACACCTTCAACAAATCCCTCGCTTCGGAGCAGGCACGGACGCAGCCAAGGCAGACCGACGTCGAGAATTCGCAGCGGCGAACCGTCAGCGTTGCGGACGTTGTTGCCGACCCACACGCCGAGATCGAATCCGGCGTCGTAGTCGCAGATAGCAACCATCGTCGACATTCCTTCGACAGGATTCGCTTCGACGACAACCGGTGTTCCGGCTTCAGCGGCAATCGCGAGAATCGGTTCGAGTCCGGTTGTGTTTGCCGGTGTCAGAACTATCGCGTCGACTTTGCCCGCCATTTCGCGTGCCTGTTCGATCTGACGTTCGACTGAAAGCTCAGCGTCAGCGACAACGATCTCGACTCCGTACTGAGCACCGCGGCGTTTCATGACTTCGATCACGATCTGATACCAGATGTGGAAACTGTAGTTCGTCAGATAGCCGATCGTTTTCGGTTTCTTCGAGGCCTCGACAAGCGGTACCGCTTCAAGTGCGGCGTCCAGCGCCGGTGGCGGATTGTATTGCGCTGCGGGCGGATGACTTTCTGCTGTTGCGTTACTCATATTTCTCCTTCAACTTTCGACCGCCGAGACGCATAGTCGCCGAGAAAGCAATGCTGCGACCGTTGTCCGACGAGACGACTTCAAATCTCTGCGTCTCTCCGTCTCGGCGGTTGATATCAAACCCTAAGAAGTCTTTGGTGCTCCGCCGATCTGCGTGAGCAGTCCCCCGTCGACGGTCCAAACAGCCCCGGTGACGAAGGACGAACTCTCGTGCGCCAAAAATGCCACTACTTCACCGATCTCTCTCGCCCGGGCTATTCGGCCGATCGGATGCATCGCATTGCACGCTTCGTAAACGGATTCCGGATTCGGATCGAGCGACGCCGCCCACTTGAGCATCGGCGTGTCGACTGTTCCCGGACACACTGCATTCGCCCGGATGTTTTCCTTTGCGAAATCCATCGCGATAGAACGAGTCAGTCCAAGAAGACCGTGCTTGCTCACGGTGTAAGCGAGAACATTCTGCTGACTAGCGAGTGCCTGGACAGACGAGACGTTGACGATCGTTCCGCCCCCGGTCGCTTGCATGTGCGGGATCGTCGCACGCGATGCGTTCCACGCACCTTTCAAATTCACACCGAGCACTTCGTCCCACTGCGCATCATCCGTTGAGACCGCCGTGCCATAGCGTTGGATGCCCGCACTCACGACGAGCGAGTTGATCGATCCAAACTTTTCTCTCGTCGCTTTCGCGGCTGCATCCACCTCGTCGAACTTTGAAACGTCGGCGCGATAGAACACGGCTTTGCCGCCTGCTTGCTCGATCTCGACGCACAACTGTCGACCCGCTTTTTCGTCGACATCGACGATCGCGACCGCGGCACCCCGTTCCGCGAAGATCCGGCAAGCGGCCTCGCCGATGCCGAGGGCACCTCCCGTTACAAAAACTGTCTTATCGTCAAACCTCATGCAGCCTCCTTTGCCAAACCGGCTTCGTCGGCTTGCTCCTCAATGTTTTGAATCTCTTCCGACGGCGGCTCCGATGGAGGCGGCAGGTTTTTGTACCAGGTGAAATAGAGAATAACGACGGTGACTGCGGTCGTTGCGAGCAGCGCAAATCCGATCTCAAGCCGGTGCAGCACGAGATAAAGCATCGATACGTACAGCGCCGTAATACCGATCATCGCGACGATCGTGTTGAAGAACTCGATCTTGAAACTCAGTTGCTTTTTGAACGTGGGGGTCTCTGCCAGTACCGCATCCTTCGCGGGTTTCCAGAAACCGGCGGGCTGAACTTTGCGATAGAAGGTTTTTAGAGTCTCGATGTCCGTCGGCTGGGTCATCAACGAGACGACGATCGTGATGATGATCGACGCGAGTGCGATAACCGGGAAACCGATGTAGAGCGGAAGCGGTTGATCGAGGTACATCGTGTCGACGAAAACCTGACCAAGCGAAAGCGCCATTCCACCAAAGACACCTGCCGCGTAGCCCTGCCCGTTGAGACGCCACCAATACCAACGCAGAACGTTCGGCGGAAGGATGCCCGCGGCGAGCGTTCCGAAGATCCATAGGAACGCGGTGTTGATGGACGAACCGAAAATCGAGATTATCAGGCCGGTCAGAATAAGAGCGGCCGATGAGATGTAGCTCGCCCAAACAAGTTGCTTATTGTCGGCTTCAGGATTGATGTACCGCTGATAGATGTCCTTGACGAGATATGCGGCACCGCCGTTGACGGTCGAACTGAACGTCGCGAGAAAACCTGACAATAAAGCCGCGAGCATAAAGCCGACGACGCCGATGGGAAGCATTGAACCGATGATCAACGGCAACGCGGTTTCCGGATCGGCTCGAAGTTTTTCATCGAGTGCTACGTTTCCGATTCCCATTATCGCCATCACTGCGATCGCCATGGCGAAACACCATCGGACCGTATGGATCGCCCCCCAGAGAGCACCGAGCTTCGAAGCATCGCGTTCGTCTTTGGCAGCGAGAAAACGTTGGAAGTCGTAGAGCTGTTCCGGACCGCTCAAACACAACAACAGACCTTTCGCGACCCACACCGCGACGAGCGCACCGAAGAGCGAGTAGTCTGTTCCGCCTGTAACGAGTCCCTGAAATGATTCAGGCCGAAATGAGGGAGCGATGTCACCCCACCCGGCCGGAATCTTTGAAGCGAATGTTGTAGCGTCAAAATGTAAATACCCGATCACCGCGAATGCGATCGCACCCGCGCTGAGAACGATCGTCTGGACGATCTCTACGCGTACGATTCCGTGAAAGCCGCCGACGATGACATACAGTCCGGTAACTCCGAGGATCAAAAATGCGCAGGTGGTCGGCGAGAACGGAAGAAAGATCGATCCGAACTTGCCCATACCGATCGCACCGTAACCGAGAAGTGCTGTGATGGTGAGGATCGCGAAGAGCGTGTAAGACAAACGCGCGATGTCACCCGCCTTGCCGGAGCCGAAGCGCGTCTTCATCCACTCGGCACCGGTCATCGCGTCCGACCGGCGGATCCACTTACCCATGTAGGCGAGGTAAAAGGCCGTGATCGGAAAACCCCAGAGCATGTGAACCCACATTCCCTTGAGGCCAAGTGCGATGAACGTCGAGACGATCCACATCGTGCCGGTGATGTCGAAGTAACTCGACGATCCCGACATGGCAAGTGCCCACCACGGCAACTGGCGACCGCCGAGGAAGTATGACGACATGCCCTTAGCCGCCTTACGCTTCATCGCGAAGCCGATGCTCATGATCGCGGCGAGATAGAGGACGACGATTATCTGGTCAATTGTCGAAAGATTCATCGCTACTTAATTGGTCTGACCAACTTTCTACTAATCGCGGATTAAGTCCAAATCCGTTAAGGATCGACTCTTTTCGCGAAACTAAACCCCTATGATCGCGTTCGATCGCCGAGCTTTTCCCGGAAATCTTCTTTGGAATGCAGCGTTAAGTTAAATATCGCACAACGGGGAGGCACGATGGCTCTCCAGTTTGGAAACTGCGACCTCGATGAGGTCCGGAGAGACCTTTCTCTTCAGCGAAGACAAAGTACTTTTAACACACCCCGAATTTTGTTGTCAATCGGATTTTATGCCTTTCCCGCGGTCAGAGTGTGGGGCGAAGTTGGGGATTTGAAGTAGTTCTGAAGAGCGATCGGGATGGCTCCAAACAGGCTCGGACGCTGGACGCTAGCCGGTCGGATGAGGATCTGCTCAGGCGTTACAACATACTTGCTCCGCAGACGTGCGTGGAGGATCGGTTCGATGATCGGCCAGGCTGCGGTAATGTTTCCACCGATGACAACGGCTTCGGGATAGATGCCGTGGACAAGGTTACTAATTCCCTCTCCGAGATATTCGGCCGTGATCTTTATCGATTCGAGCGCCATCGAATCGCCGTTCTTCGCCCGCGTGATCATGTCCTGGATCCCGACGAACGGAAGCCCCTGTTTCGCGGTTACACGGTGAAACCGCTCGACCGTCGCACGCTCGGATGCAAACGTCTCCCAGCATCCGCGTCTACCGCACGAACACAACTCGCCATTCGGATCGATACTCATGTGACCAAAACCACCGAGTCCAAATCGCGGACCGACACGCAGCTCACGGTTGATGATAAGCCCGGTTCCCAAACCTTCGACGACCAGAACGAAAAGCAGTGTCTGCACCGCAGCTTCATCAAGCGGTCCGTACCAAAGTTCGGAGAACGCCGCCGCGTTGGCGTCGTTCTCGACGAACACCGGAAGTTTCAAGCGGCCCTCGAGGATGTCACGCAAAGGAACATCGTTCCACTCAAGGTTTGGCGAACTGACGATCGATCCGGTCTCGCGATCGATAAGCCCCGGAAGACTAACTCCGACCGCCGCAAATCGCGCCCGTGGAAACTGTTTGCTAACGAGTTCCTCGATCGAATCAGCGAGGTTATTCAGAAACTGTACCGGCTCGCCCTCGGTCAACACCGATCGCTGTTGGAGTATGCGGCCGTTGAAGTCGCTAACGGCGTAGACCGAATCGGTTACACCGATGTCGATCGCAAGAACGTAAAAACTCTCTGAATTTATGTAGAGATACTTCGGAGGGCGGCCGCCGCTTGAAGGCCCTTCTGTTCCTTCGTAGACAAAGCCGTTCTTGATAAGACGATTAACGATCGCCGAGACGGTGCCGGCACGAAGCCCGGTGCTCTTTGCGATGTCGGCTCGTGAGATCGGCTGCTTCTCGCGGATGAGATGGAGAAAGATGGTTTGATTGATGTCACGGATATCGTGAACACCGACCATTCTTAATTCTCCCGATCTCGTTCCCTTCATCGCTTGCGATGATATCTTTCAACACCGCGAGTGCACAATCGGCCTTCCGAAAAACTAGGCGACGATAGCGGTGATTCGAATGCAGCCCGACCCTGGAAGCGGCGGGTTTATTTGGGTGTTCTTTTCCGTAACGGGAATCCACGACCGGACAACTATACCGAATAATGATGCACCATAGCCTAACGGATCAGAGCAAGAGGCATAATTCTGCCTAACACCCTGCGGCACGTAAATTAAGGAGTCTTACCGCTATGTTAAAGGTAAAGTCGCACCGGACTATTGCGCTGGCTTTGAGCGTCATCGTTCTGGCAGCCATCGTAAATTCCGCCCAATCTGGTAAGCGAAAGCCGAGCATTGACCCTTCGGGTAATCCACAGACCGTCAAAGGAGAGCTAAAGGACGCGTTCAAGAAGTTCGTCAACGAGGACGTTCCGTACATCATCACCAAGGAAGAGAAGCGCGCATTTCTACTTCTTACGACTGACGCAGAGCGCGAGAATTTCATCGACACCTTCTGGCGAAATCGCGATCCGAATCCCGACACCGAGGAGAACGAATATCGCGAAGAGTATTACGAGCGCATCGCCTATGCGAACGAACACTTTTCATCCGGTATCGCGGGATGGAGAACCGACCGCGGGCGTATCTATATCGCATGGGGTAAGCCGGACTCGATCGAGACTCACCCGACCGGCGGTGCATACGATCGTCCGAGTTGGGAAGGCGGCGGCTCGACGACGACCTATCCTTTCGAAGTTTGGTCGTACCGGCATCTCGATACTGTCGGCGACGGTCTCGAGATCGAGTTCGTCGACACGACCGGAACCGGCGAATACCGCTTAGCTCGAGACGCCCGTGAAAAAGACGCTCTTAAGAACGTTCCTGGTGCAGGCCAAACGGCGGCGGAGCAGCTTGGTCTCACCCCCAGGGGCATTGCCGGTACCAGCCAGAGCGGATTCCAGCGCGAACAGGACACACCTTTCCGCCGAATGGAGATCCTAACGGGTCTTGATCGTCCGCCCCCGGTTAGCTTGGGCGACCCTGCAGGGATCGTCGGTGTTGACTCGGGTGTAATAGACAACAACTCGCTCGAGTTTGACCTTCGCATCGATTTCTTTC
>DATEOJ010000510.1:0-14834 GCA_035274235.1 Pyrinomonadaceae bacterium | reverse complement strand
GCATTTTTGCTCGTCCACGGCCGGATCACCGACGGGCGCATAATCGACACCGAGACGAACGGTCACGGTCAGGAGATCGTGTTTTATCTTTACACGCTGAATGGTGTCGACTTTGAATCGTCGGAGTTGTTGAGCGCGGAGCAGTCGAGCGACCCGTTGAAATATGCCCCTGGCGCAAAGATCGGTGTCCGCTACGATCCGAAGAATCAGGGGAATTCGATGCTTGTGTAGGTTGATCGTTGATCGTTGATCGTGGTTCGTTGGCGGACGACGGACAGTAATGCCTTTGAGGCAATGACGATCAACGATCAACCATCCACTTCATGTTCAAAAAAATCCTTATAGCTAACCGCGGCGAGATCGCGTGTCGTGTGATCCGGGCGTGTCGAGAGATGGGCATAGGAAGTGTCGCGGTCTATTCGGATGCGGACGCCGATGCTCTCCATGTCCGGATGGCGGACGAGGCGTACCATGTCGGTCCACCTCCTTCGAACGAAAGTTATCTTCGTTCCGACAAGATCATCGAAGTTGCTCTCTCATCCGGTGCTGAGGCCATCCACCCGGGTTACGGATTTCTGTCAGAGAACGCGGAGTTTGTTCGACAGGTTAAAAAAGCTGGATTGACGTTTATTGGACCGCCTCCCGAAGCGATGGAATCTATGGGCGGAAAGATCTCCGCACGGAAGATCGCGATAGCCGCGGGCGTCCCCGTCGTGCCGGGGACTACCGAACCACTCCGGTCATACGAGGAAGCTGCTGAGATAGCCGAATCGTTTGGTTATCCGGTGATGCTAAAGGCATCCGCCGGAGGCGGCGGAAAAGGGATGCGTCTCGTTTCCGTAGCGACAGAACTAAAGTCTGCGCTTGAAACTGCGCAGTCCGAAGCAAGGTCAAGCTTTGGTGACGACGCGGTCTATATCGAAAAAGCGATCGTTCGTCCGCGACACATCGAGATCCAGGTGTTCTCCGACGCTCAAGGTAACCACGTCTATCTCGGCGAGCGGGAATGTTCCATCCAGCGACGTCATCAGAAGGTCATCGAAGAGGCTCCGTCTCCGATCAACTCGACGGAGTTGCGACAGAAGATGGGAGAATGTGCGGTGATGGTCGCGAGGGCCGTCGACTACGTCGGCGCGGGCACCATTGAATTTCTCGTTTCGGACGTCGACCGCTCGTTCTATTTCCTCGAGATGAACACCCGTCTGCAGGTCGAGCATCCGGTAACTGAGTTGGTGACGGGGATCGATCTAGTTCGTGAGCAGATAACGGTGGCGGCCGGCGAGCCGCTCTCGTTCACGCAGGACGACGTTAGGTTAAACGGTCACGCGATCGAGTGTCGGATCTACGCCGAGGATCCGGAGAACAATTTCCTTCCATCACCCGGACGGATCACGCGTCTCCGGATTCCGCACGGTCCCGGTGTGCGTGATGACGGCGGCGTCTACGAAGGCTCAGAGGTTTCGATCTACTACGATCCTATGATCTCGAAATTTGCGGTTCTGGGGCGCGACAGGTCGGAAGCGATCGACCGTATGCGTCGTGCACTTGCTGAGTATGAAGTTGGCGGGATCAAAACGACGCTGCAATTTTTCCGTGAGGTAATGGTCGATTCCGAATTCATCGGTGGAGACATTGATACGGGATTTATCTCACGTTTTAATGAGCGGCGAACTAAGCCATCTATAGTTACCACCGCGGGGGATCTCGCTGTCATCGCCGCCGCTCTAGCCTCGACCAAACCCGCGACAAATGGAACCGCTTCACAAAACGCCGAGCCCAGCCGTTGGGTCATGGCGGGCCGCACCGCACTCCACAATCGCAAATAAAAAAAGGAGTGAACATTGCTGTTCACTCCAGTCCATCATTTACTTTGCTCCCAGTTATGGATTAGCGATCCAATCCACACCTGCGATGCTGTCGGTTAAGCTAAAGGTCCTTGTATCATCCGCAAACGTATACCGTTTGCTCGACACACTCATCACGTAGAAGTTACCAACTTCCGGACCCTGAACCGTGTAGAACCCGAACGAATTGGTCGTCGCATAGAATGTGTTACCGCTCTGTGCATCCATTACCGTGATTCGAGCACCACTGATACCTTGACCGAATGAGGTCACAACACGACCGCTGATCGATGCCGGTGCTGCCGTCGGTATCAGCTGGGTGTTGTTGAAGGTACATTTCACGATCTCACCTTCTTCCAACTGGATCGCGACATTCCGTCCAGCGAGGCTGATCGTGTCATTAAGTGTTCCACCGACCGACTGGCAACCGATAGATGCCAGCGTCCACACGGGGGCATAATTGTTCTCTGTGACCGTTATCAAATTGTCGGCGCCAAAGTTCGTAATCCCGATGCTTTGTATCGTTCCGCCGACGTTTGTGTCGGGAAGCGGTTCCGCAATATTGTCGACCAATGAGAAGCTTGTTCCCGGGAAGAGAGCAGCCGACGAGGTAAAGCCGAATGAGAACGATGACGACGTTGCGGCTCCCAGTGCGACCACCGTCTTCTCGATGATAATGAACGCCGGGAAGATCACTGCTTCAGCTGAAAGCTGGAGATCTCGGTTACCATTGTTCGAGTCCGGGAATTCCAACACGAAGTTGTGGTACGGCGAACCTGAAATGTTGATCGCCGAGTTAAGAAGTCCCCAGTCTGCGCGACGCGAAATATGTGATCCGTATGCGACAACGGCACTAGCTTGGTTAGCCGTCAGCGTAATTTCAATAAATTTGCTGCTATCGCCGGTGGTAGCACCGATTAAGCCATACACGCTTGTTCCCGTGATCGTACAACCAAAGCAAGAAAAGTTTCCGGGAATCTGTGTAATATCATCACCAGATACAACACCGTCATATCCGAGAGCAACTTGCGGGTCGGCCGGAATTGCAAAATCAGCTTTGGAAGCGAGCGAACACCCGGCAACGCCAACGCAAGGATTATTGTTAACCGACTCCGTTCTATCGTAACTGGTTAAATAATCGGAGGCGTATTTGCCCGCCTTTGTGTAGTCGTAACCGACCGTTAGCGTATATGTCTGCCCAACGGTCAGGCCGGTACCTACGACTCTGATCGGTACTGAATCACCTTCAAAGTAGTGCGACTTGCTCGAAACCAGGTTGCCTCGACCATAGCCCTCGTTAGCACCTGCCGTGTTGCACGGAATAGGAGCGGTCCGCGGACCGTTGGCGCACTGTTCAATGTCGACGCCGACCGCCAACATCAGATCCTTCTCCGAAGAGCTCTGTAAGAGTCTCTGCGCAGAAATTGAAATTGTAGTAGCAGTAACGCATGCAATTATCACCAGTACGCGCCCTGCCAAGGACTGCTGCATATTAAATAGGGGAAACTTCATAATCTACTCCTCTCTCTCAAAAAAGCCCTCTCAGGGACATAAACTTGTCTGCTTAGGTACCCAGAAACACAAAATGGTTTCGGGATTCCAGAAAAGCTTAAAGTCTAGATTTCCCTGGGAGAGGTAGTGAACAAATTAGAACCGTGTGAGACTGTTTAACAAAAGTCCCGACCCAATGTCAAGACTTTTTTCCACAGGCTAAACGAGGCACCATACCTCTTTAGTCCCACAAGATCACCCCTTTAGCGGTTCGAAGTCTGCGATCCAGGGCTTAATCTGCCCGGGCAGCTCGCCATTTCCGACCCGCTATAAAAGGGCGACCAAAGATAAGGCTATGCCGTCACTATACCACGAATCCGACGGAGTTCCAGCCTAAAGTCACGCCTTTTCAACGGCTTTCGGCTCTTTGGTAATTTTCAATGAATAATCGACGGGAAATTACCTGACTTTTGCGGGTGGGCAACAAAAAAAGGGCCGGACATAATAGTCCGGCCCTCAAACTGTTAAGCTTTTTAGGTGTTACTGCTTCATTCCCCCTCAAAGTTCATGTCTAGGACGGCGTCCGTTAACGTAAACGTGCGGGTGTTATTTAGGACTCTAAACCTCTTGGACGTGTAGGCGGTTAGCACATAGAAGTGCCCAACTTCCACATCACTAAACGAATAGAATCCGAAAGCGTTGCTATATGCGGTCAGCGTCGTTCCGTCTGTGGCATTGAAAAGGGTGAGAGAGACTCCTCGAACGCCGCGCCCGCGGGCATCCGTTACCTTTCCGGCGACAACTACGCGAGCTGCTGTCGGGACGATCTCTTCGCTCGTGAACGTGCAAGTCACCGATTCGCCGCCATCCACAACGATGTTGGCCCTGTGGTTTGCGAGGTCGACAGTCGTATTTGGGACCGATTGGCCGCCCGTTTCGGAGCATGACACACCCGTCAACCTCATTCCTGGGACGTTTGCCTCGGTCACCGAGATGACCTGTGCCCCGGCCGGGACGCTCGGGTCAGCGAACTCCTGGTTATCGACGAGCGTAAAATTAGCCGTTGAGAGGTTTTGTGCCTGATAGGGGAACACCGTAATAGCCGAAGGACCACCGTTCCGAACTACACGCTTCTTGACGCTTACGCTACCGCTCGCCGTGGGTGTAGGGGACGAAGTCGGAGTTGCGGTCGGAGAAGGGGTCGGTGTCACGGTCGGTGTAGGTGTTGGAGCCGGAGGCGTGCTGCCCAACCACGAGTAGAGGAGCTTGTTCGGCGACGCCGGATCAAGATTCGTTACAACTCCGGTTGTCGCGGAGTTAACGATCGCAGCTGCTACTGTGGTCGGATTCGCGGAGGGATTAGCCGCTCGATAGACAGCCGCTACGCCCGCGACGAGCGGGGCCGCCATGGACGTACCGTTCAGCGTGTTGGTAGCGGTGTTGCTGGCGATGCCGGCTGACACGATTGCGTGCCCGGGTGCATAGATATCGACACACGAGCCGAAGTTCGAATAGTTCGGTCTAAAGTCGTCGTTCGCGGTTGCTCCGACGGTAATTGCGCTGGGGGTTCTGGCGGGCGTGTAGTCGCACGCGTCCCATGCTGCGTTACCGGCTGCGATCGTAAATGTGATACCCGATGCAATTGAATTCGCGATTGCCGACTCCATCGCCGGAGAATCTCCGGGAGCGGTAATGCTTATGTTCGCAACCGCAGGATTGATGCGGTGAGCCGTGAGCCAATCGACCGCGGCGATGAGATCGGAGATCTGACCGCCACCCGCACAAGGAAGGACGCGTACGGAATGTACAAAGGCACTTTTGGCAGCGCCGTAGGTCGCTCCCGCTGCGGTACCCGCTACGTGAGTTCCGTGACCATTGCAGTCGATCCCGTTCTGTCCGTCATTGAGAGCATCGAACACAACCGATGCCCGACCACCGAACTCGTTATGGGTGACCCGAATGCCGGTGTCGAGGATATAAATGTGTGCACCGGCGCCGGCCTGCGAGTAGTCGAAGGTGCTGGTGAGAGGTAGATTCCGTTGATCGACACGATCGAGATTCCAGGGGGCGTTAGATTGAGTTGTCGCCGCGTACATGACGCCGTCTTCTTCGACTGAACGAACGCGGTCGTCATAGCTGAGTAGCTCGGCCTGTTGTTCAGACATTGTGACCGAGTAGCCTTTCAATGCGTTTGTGTATAGTGCCTTGACGTCGCCTCCGTAGACGGAAGACAGAAGTTGGGCTTCGGATTCGACTTCAGGCGCCATCGCCCCCTTGTCGAGTGAGTCTTCGTTTAGAACGACAATATAACTACCGGCAATTCGCTGAGAAGAGGTGAAGAACTTCTTCTTATGACCCGATGTCGGGGTTGACATAAGGATGCCGGAAGTCAAAAGTCCGGCTGCAAACAGCAGGGACAGGGTGATAAGTTTTCGCATTGCTTACTCCGTGGATCTAGAGCTGACTCTGGAGGATTTAGTGAAGGCTTGGACGGCCGATTTTGAGGTTGGCCGGTGTGGACGTTAAACACTATAAAACGGGGTTGGTACAGTGTCAACAGCAATCTTTCACAATGAACGGCAATTTCGGTCAGCCTGACCGAAAACGAAAAAAAAAGTTTCGGGAGTTACTTTTTTTGCCGGATCAGGCGACAGAATGGCGTGAAGTTTGAGTTCGCTGAGATGCAGTTGAAGCTGAAGTTTGTGACTACACGAGGTTCGATTTAAGATAAAAACCGCGAGCGAATTATGGAAGAACTACTGAGACAATTTACGGGGAAAAAAATTGACATAAGCTGCGGTGCCGGCGTTGCGTTGCGCGGGGAAGTAAGAGACGTCGGGAACGGCGTGCTCCATCTGCGCGATGAGGACGGCAAGTCCGCATACATCTCGATCGACAAGATCGCCGCGGTTTACGAGTGTTCCGATGCATCGTCCCGACCGGGCTTTATCGGTTGAACAAGAGATCTAAAGCGGAACGCCCCGATCAATGACTTGATCGGGGCGTTCTTGTTTTTACTGTTGATCCGTTAGTTCCCGGTGTTCAATTCGTCCGTCGCGACTACTGGCGGAGCAGCGGGCGGAGGTGTCGTACCCGTAACTAATCTTCGGTATCCAACAATCCGATTTTCCCAGTATCCCTTAAACGGCGAGTACGTAACGCCCTTGCTCGACGAAGCATGGTAGAAACCATTCTCGTCGGCGACGATTCCCATGTGTCCAAGGCCATTCAAGAAGACAAGCGTTCCGAACTTGAAACGGTCGTTCCCCGTCACCGGTTCCGACATCGCCCAAAGCGTTCGAGCACTGGAACGAGTAAAGTTAATTCCCGCGTCGCCAAAAACGCTCCAAACGAATCCTGAGCAATCGTAGCGGTGCGGCCCGCTCGATCCATAGCGATACGGGATGCCGAACCTTTGTTCGATGCCTCGGATTATCCCAAGCGAAACTGAAGGCGTATAGGCCAGCCTGCCAGCCGAAACGGCCGCATTGGCAAAGCCCAGAGCGCTCGACATCGACGTTTTCTTGACTAACGGTTGACTTGCTACTGCTGCGACTACGACGGGTTGGTTGGTAAGGACGGGACGAGAAGAAGTAAGTGGTTTTGTCTTGTCTGGTGCGGTGGTCGGCGGCTGATTGATTGGCTGGCTCGATATCGTCTTAGCAACGCGGGGACGATCTTGAGCAGCGGCGGCCGATACAAAAACGGTAGTGGCTAAAAGGGCACAGAGCGACAGATACCAGATCTTCTTCGAAATATTCAAAACGTAGTCTCCTTAACTTTTTTGGGTGAGGCAGGGCGTAACAAGCAGAAAAGCAAAACGGATTGAATCCGGTAATCCGAATTCATGACCCAAACCTTGATCTTATTTCTCTTTTGCTTATTGTCGCCCGAACTGCTTTTGCAGTTCCTAAATCCGACGCGAGTTGCGGCCTGGGACCGCATGTTCGGATTTCAGCTAAGTCAGAGGATAGCACTTCGGGTAGAGGAGGGGCAAACGCAAAATTCATTAATTTGAATTTCGCCGTAAATTCTCCAGATTTCTGGAGTTTAGGGAGGCTCTTCCTTTGTTGGAAGAGCCCATCTTCGAATCCCCTTCGCCCCGAGCGCCTTCAGTTGTCCTTCGTATGCCAAGAAATAGATGCAATCGTCATCGCCCTCCAGAAAAAGAAAAAAGCCCGAAAAATTTTCGGGCTCAGGGCGATGCATTGGATAAATCTCTTACGCTGAGAACGACGTTCCGCAGCCGCAGCCACCGGTCGCATTTGGATTCTCAAACGTGAATCCAGCTCCCATCATGTTCGACGTGTAATCGACCGTCACGCCGTTCAGATACTGAGCGGAGAACATGTCGACGAACAATCTGATCCCGTGCCGTTCGATCAGGAAGTCGCCTTGGCGTGAGTCTTCTTCAATATTGAGGCTGTACTGAAATCCCGAACAACCACCCGGGACGACCCGGACGCGAAGACCCGCAGATTCTGTAAGATCGTCCTCACCTTCGAAGAATTTCTTGATCTCCTCGGCGGCACTCTCGGTAACGTTCAACTCAACGGTTGGTGTTGCAACTGCTGACATTTATTTTTCTCCTTAAAATTTTGGACCCGCCTTTCGAGAGCGAATCCTTACGTTAATGTAAATATTAGCGGCTGAGATGCCAAAAGACAAGATGCGGAACCATTCGGGAAGCTGTCCATATTGCCTCGGGGCCATCCAGATTTGGTCAAGAGGTCAACCAGAGATCAAGCCCGACAAGGAAGAGAAGGTTTACCGATCCGACCGCGGTAGACACGACCCAAACGCGAAACCGTCTCGCAGATCGCGATTGAAAGGAAAGCGTGCCCATAAGTTCGGAATCAAGGCTTTGGTCTTCGATGTCCGGATACCTTATGCGAAAAGCCGTGTAGGCGAGAAACATTCCCATTCCAAAAACCAAGCCGAGAAACGCGATGCTGAGTTTGTTGCTGACCGCGAACACAGTTTCGAATCCCTCGCGAACAGCCGCAGGGAAAAATAAAACTGCGCTCCAGCACAGAACTGTGAGCGCGAGAGTGACGAAGAAGAATCGTCCAAGGACTCGACGATCCGACATGTCACTTATGGCGTTGCTTAGCCCTTCTACCGCGCGACTATCTGAATCATCTTCGGTCCAGAAGGTTCTCATTTTGCACGTTGAAGTATGACGAGTTCAGGTTTCATCGCTTCGATCGAAACCTGTCGCGCAACTTCCTCTGCTACCTTCCTAAACGCGGCCGACTGCGGTGAATCGGGAGCCAGAACCACGACCGGCACGCCTTTGTCTCCGCCTTCTCGTACTTCCATTCCCATCGGCACCTCACCAAGGAAGTTCAAACGATACTCGTTTGCCAGTTTCTGACCGCCACCGCGACCGAAGATCTCATACTTGTTGCCAGTGTCGGGGGCGATGAAGTAAGACATATTTTCAATGACACCAAGAACGGGAACATTGACCGTCTCAAACATCTTTACAGCGCGACGCACATCCGACAGCGAAACTTCCTGCGGCGTCGTGACGAGCACCGCACCCTGGACGGGCACAAGCTGAGCGAGACTCAACTGCACGTCTCCGGTTCCCGGCGGCATGTCCACGATGAGGTAATCGAGTTCGCCCCAACTCACGTCAGTAAGGAATTGACGGACGACACCGTGGAGCATCGGTCCGCGGAGGATCATCGGCTTGTCGGGCGGAACCAACACGGCCATCGAGATCATCTTGATGCCGTGAGCTTCGATCGGTTTTAACTGTCCGTTTACGACTTCGGGCTGGTCGTAACCAGTCCCAAGCATGAGCGGCACATTCGGACCGTAAACATCGGCGTCCATCAAACCAACCTTTGCTCCATCCATCGCGAGTGCAACCGCGAGATTGACCGCAACCGTCGATTTGCCGACACCGCCTTTACCACTCGACACCGCGATGATGTTCTTAACTCCGGGTATCGCGACATTGTTCGCAATACCGCGCCCCTGCGGGACCTCGGCGTCCATCGTTACGGTAACGCTGGTTACTCCCTCGAGAGCGCCGACGAACTCCCGTGCGTCCGATTCCATCTCCTCCTTCACCGGACAAGCGGGCGTGGTCAACACGATCCGAAACGCCACATCGCCGCCCGAGATCTCGAGGTCGCGGATAAATCCAAGTGTCACGATGTCCTTCCGCAAATCAGGGTCGATGATCTGCTTAAGCGCATCCAATACGGTCTGTTCTGTTAATTGACTCATTTTTTCGAAAGGATGATTGTAACAAACGCTTCGCTCTTAAACGACGGGGGTTGTCGGTTACACTTTTCTTGAACGCAGATTTGGCGGATCGGCTCGTATCGATGCAGCGATTGTGAACGATGTCCACAGACTTGGAAAAACGATTCAACCTCCTCGCCACCGAGGCTCGGGCTTGTCGGATCTGTCCGAACCTCGCTGATAAGACCGCCGTGATGAGCGAGCTAAACGGCACTCTGACACCCAAAGTCTTCTTTATCGGCGAAGCTCCAGGTCGAGCCGGGGCCGACCGGACGCGACGACCCTTCTACGGCGACAAGTCTGGCGACAACTTTCAGCGACTTCTCGACTCCATCGATCTTGATCGGAGCGACATCTTCATCACCAGCGCCGTAATGTGCAGTCCCCGGTCAGCGACCGACGCCAATCGCAAACCCACCGTCACCGAAATAAAGAACTGTTCGACCTACCTAAAACGCACGATCGAACTGATCCAGCCCCAGATCATCGCAACTCTCGGCGGGGTCGCACTTGAAGCTCTCTCTCGCATTGCCTATCATGAATTCAAGTTGAAGTCGCATGCAGGCAATGCGCTCAGCTGGAACGGTACCAAGCTCGTTCCGCTTTACCATCCCAGCCCACAGGTCATCGCGGCACAGCGCGGATTGGATCTCCAACTCCAGAATTTCAAAGTTCTCTCCAAACTCATTCGATGAATTCGAGCGACAGGCTTCATTACAATGTTATCCGCTCCGGCGGCACCGGTTACTACACAGAGGCCCGCGGGCTGATCGCCGTTCGCGGTGGTGAGGCCGTGCAGTTTCTTGACGGGCTGATCACCAACGACATGAAGACGCTGGTCGACGGTGGTCGTATGCTAGCTGCTTTCCCCGATGCAAAGGGTCGATTGATCGCGGTTGTCCGAATCGTTCGACTAAGCGAACGCTTTCTGATCGAGACGGAGGAAGCGACGCATCAAAAAGTTCACGACAACCTGATGCGGTTTACGATGGCCGGCGACTTTTTTGTCGAAGATCTTTCTGAAGAATACCAATACATAAAAGTCTGGGATCGCTCGTTCATACCGATAACTCCGCCCTTCATCGAATTCGATAGACGGGGCGGGACCGACTACTTCGTTCATAGCGAAGACGCGCCGGATTTTGTCGGAGAACTGAAGTACCGGGACTCGATCGATGTGTCCGGTGAGCTATTCGAGACGCTTCGGATCGAAAGCGGGCTCCCACGCTTTGGCGTTGACATGGACGAGACGACCATAGTTCCTGAGCTCGGTCTGGATGACATGATCTCTTATACGAAAGGCTGTTACATCGGTCAGGAGATCATCGCTCGTATTCACTTCCGGGGCCACGTCGCAAAAAGACTGACGGGAATAGTTGCCGAGGCGGACACTAATTTAGCCACCAACACTGAATTACTAACCGAAGACGGCAAAAACGCCGGGCGGGTTTCGTCGGTAAGCATATCCCCGAAGTTGCAGAGACCGATCGGTCTGGCATATGTGAGATACGATTACCTTTCGGAGGGGACGAAGTTGCGGGCGGGTGATACCGCCGTCGAGGTATCGAAGTTGCCGTTTGTGTAACCGCCGCCGAGTAGAGGACAGCATGAAATGTTTTAGGTTTTTCTCGATCGTCGTTATCCTCGCTAGCTTACTTTCTACCTCATGCACCAAGGCGTCCGTCGGGACGTCGCCCACATCTACAGCCGGAGCCTTGACCGCGAACGGCGCGATCAATGATCCCGCGGCTCATAAGTTTGGAAAGCAAAATCTCAACTCAGCCGGACCGCAAAATTTGTTCGAATACATTCGCCCCGAGGTGCGTGCGAAGTTGGATGAAGAACCGACTGGTGATGCCGACTCGGGTTACGATCCGGGTACAAGTCAACCGTCGGTGAGCATCGATGAGTCGCAGACTGATGCGTCCGCGGAGAACCAACCCGAGGATCAGTCGCAAGGAACGAATGAAGATGCGGTTCATGGCCCGGAACGACTCGAATCGAAATTCGCCTGGGCAAAGAAATCATTTGGCGACGCACTCAAGGCAGACATCACATCAAACGGCGTGATCGTTCTTTACGCGGATGACAACTACTACGACGCGGGCCGTTTGATGGAGTTTGTCGAACGCGGTCGTAACACGATCGCAGAACGTGCGGACGTTGAGGGCAATCGTATACAGGTTGTTTATGGCGGATACCGAAGCGTTCCGCAAGTCGAGTACTGGATAGTTCCGCAGGGCGGCCCGGTTCCCGAATTCAAACCGGAAGATCGCAATCGACCCGCCGACCCGGAGTAACTTTTAGTTTCGCCCTACTTGTGCATGCCGGAGCGCTATCCACGCTCCGGCGTTTTTTTTGTATGCTAAGATTTCATGAATATCGCACAAGTAAACATGGACGACCTCGATATCGACCTTCCGAACGCGAAGCTCGCTTATACAATTATTCAATCTCTGCTCGATGGACATGAGGCGCTAAGTGACCTTCTCGTTGTCATGTCGCATACTCTCGACGAAGACACGCTGAAAGCTCTCACCGCGACAAACGAGTGGCAGAACTATCTCGATTCAAAGCGGAACATGGAGAACACGCATGCCCAGCTTGCGAAATTAACTGAGGAACTCCAACGACTCGAGAACAAATAACGACTGACTTGTCACTTGTCACTTGTCACTTGAAACTTGTCACTGAGGAGGCCGGATCGGAAGTTCGTCATCTTTTCTTCAGTAATAAGTTTCAAGTGACAAGTGATAAGTTTGTTTTCCGTTTAGAAAGATGCTTGACCTGTTGATCATCGGGGCCGGACCGGCTGGGATTACCGCAGCGTCTGAGGCGAAGAAAGCCGGACTCAATTATGTCGTCATCGAAAAAGGATTGATCGGCAACACCGTCTACACTTATCCGGTTGGCCTGACCGTTTTCTCCACGACTAACGAGCTTGAGATAGAGCCGAACGGCATTCATCCTGCCCGCGAGAAGCCGACGCGTGAAGAGTTGCTCTCGTACTACGTTCGATTCGTCCTCGACAACGAGCTGAACGTGCAGACTGAGGAGACTGTTACATCGGTGTCTGCCTGCGTTGCCACCGAGCACACAGAGGAAGTCGGGACAGCATTTGTTGTTGAGACCGACAAAGGGAATTACGAGACCCGAAATGTTCTGTTCGCAATGGGGGCGATGGATTTTCCGCGACGGCTTAATGTGCCGGGTGAAGATCTTCCAAAGGTCCACGACCATTTTCGCGAGACCTATCCGTGGGTAAGAAAGCGCGCGCTGATTATCGGCGGAGGGAACTCGGCGGGTGAAGCGGCACTGTTCCTCGCGGAAGAAGGCGCAGAGACTACGCTCGCGATCTTTCGCGACGACTGGGAGAACACCGACCCGAAGCAGGGATGCATAAAGTATTGGGTCAAACAACCGCTCGAAGAGGAACTGAAAAAGCACTGTCTCAAACTTTTCTTTCTCGGCAAGGTTGTCGAGATAACCGAACAGACTGTTGTGTTAGAAGATGAGGTGGGTGAGCTTGATGTTCTCGAGAACGACGTCGTATTCGTGCTGATCGGTGCCGATGCGGACCTTACGATGCTGAAGAATCTCGGTGTCGAAACCGTGCTCGGCGGAAAGTATGGAGAGGTGCCCGTCTACGACCCGGCAACTTTTGAAACGAACGTTACCGGAATCTATGTCGCCGGTCATTTCACGAACCAGCGCCACATCAAGGGTGCGATAGATGCGGCGAAAGCTCTGGTGCCAAAACTAGCTGCACGCATTCGAATGAATCTTGGGATGGCTGAAAAAGCGTAGCCGCAGATGACGCTGATTCAGCGGATAGAAGCGGGTAAACCAATCCGTTCTTATCTGCTTCATCAGCGTGATCTGCGGCTAATATGCGCTGACCTCACGCTCGTTCAGTCGGGACTACTGACCGTCTTTCTTCGTTCTCACAAAGACCTTCTGGTTCTGGAACTTGTCCGCGATGTTTGCAGGATTCACCTCGTAGCTCGTCACTTCGAAGATCTCGTTTGGCTGACCCGCGGTCGTTGTCGTCCACTTGTAGGGCAGCTGCACGCCGTTCGTCCCGCGGTAATCTGAAAACTTCACTTGGATCTCCGACATCTCGGGCGCGTCTACCTTGCGTGTAAAGGTTACGACCTTGTCGGCGACCGGAGCTCCTTCGGCTGACTTCGTCTCTAACATGATCACCCGCGGCATCGCGTGGCCTTGATAGCTGAGCATCACCGGCAGACTGGACGCCTTTGAAAGATATAGTTTGAAATTTGATCCGGCGAACTCCGCGTTCACGATGTTGCAGGTCGTGCCGTCGACATCACCCTCGCCGACAAAGGTGTAGCTGACATCCATTCCTTCGGGAGCGGTCAGGAGGAGCGACAGCGTTGTGCGAAGAAGTTCGTTCTGTCGATGACCTTCGCCATGCATACCAGGTTCGCCCGGTCCACCGTGCCGAACGCGGATCTCTTCGGGGACCGGACCATCGGATGCCCTGCGAATTGTGATCGTCTTGCCATCTGATGATTTCCAGTCGCCACCCTTCTCGGTTGCGATGATTTTCTCGACTTCCGGATCATCTCCGTCGACCTTCTTTATGATGACTTTCTGGCCTTGGCCGCCCGCGATTGCCTCGCCATGACCTTCGCCACCGTTGCGCATGATCATCACATCATGCTGTTTGCTGATCATTCTCTCGCCGGCTTCGGCACCCTCGGCGCGGCCGATCTTGACCATCTTCGAAAGCTTGTCTGGAAGCTGCAGTGCGATCTCCGTTTCGCCCTGCTCGGTGCGAGTCGTGCCGTCGAACTTCAGCGTCACTGAAGTGTTGCCCTTGATGATCATGCTGCGAACATCGGCGATCGACGGGTCTCCGCCGATGGCGGCACGTGCCTGCTTGATAATAGCAAGCGCCTTCTCGTCAGATTTGAACTTTGCGGTCGTACGCTCGACCAACGCTCCGAGACCGATGCAGAACACGGTCACAAATAAAACCGAAACAAAAAATCTCTTCATTAGTAGCCTCCGTCGGGATAAATCTTCTTAGAATCTTGCCGGGCGAGCAAGTTAGATCAAAGTATCTTAGGAGGATCATTTGAAAAAGGCGACTCGCCCGGTACTCACTGATTATTCCAAAGCCGTAGATACCGATGGTTAAGAGGACGCAAAGAATTTGTTAAGGATGTAAAATGTGCCAAAAGTCCGTTGTTTGCTGCTCGATCTTAATTG
>DATEOJ010000509.1:0-3553 GCA_035274235.1 Pyrinomonadaceae bacterium | reverse complement strand
GTTTTCACGCAAAGCCGCGAAGACGCAAAGAGTCTTCTGTTACTACCGACCTAAAAATTTCGCAAACGCCTCCGTTCCCCGGCGTTCTATACCATGCGACTACTGTATACTTCACCCGATTTTTGTAAGTAAGGAGCCCGTGATGAAAAACACTTTACTGTTCGTACTTCTTCTCGGCGCCGCAGCGTCGTCGGCTTTTGCAAATATCGCCGACCCGAGTCTGGGCAAAACTAAGAGCATCGATACAAGGCTGCACATCAGCATCGACGGTAAAGCCAAGGAGGCGAAGCTCATCATTCCGAGGAGCCAGCTAAGGCAACTAAGGGCAGAGCTCGACGCGGTCGATGGTGGCTCGGACAGCACGGCCACCGCCGGGATCAGCCTTTCAGGAACGCAGACCATCGTGAGCGGTGCCCTGCTTAGCGCCGCATTTATTTTTGCCGGACTGTGGTTTGTGCGTTCTGGCTCGAAGCCTCGCGGGGCCGTCGTTGCGGGAGCCGGATTATTAACTCTCGCGTCAGTAGCAACGATCGTGTACGGGAATGCCGGCCCTCCGCCTGAAGCGCGCGTCATCAATGGGAAGATGTTCACGCAGGCCGTGCATATGTATAAACAGGGATCAGGGCCGATAAAACTCGAAGTCTCCGACAAGGTCGACACGCCGGAGTTGATCGTGCCGGACAGCGTAAAACTCTCCGAAGAATAAACGGTCTTCTATGTTAAGAGCTGAAGACATTCGGCGTCCGGCTGTATCGAGCGCGACGATTCTTGTTTTCGCATTCGTGTCGTGCTGCGCGATCGCGGCTGTGTTGATCGGTTCATTTCCGCTTCAACTCTCGATCGTGACCATCTTCCTTTTCGCCGGCGCTCACAACCTGATGGAGTTTCGCTACTTCGCAGCGCGGATGCCGGTGCGTTGGGGGAGGTCGCGGGTCTATTATTCGTTTGCGATCGGCGGCGTCATTGTGCTGACGTCGGCGTATCTCGTTTTGTACTTCGCAAGCGGCGATTGGCTTTGGGACAACGGCGTCTACTTAAGTCTGGCGTGGAACACCTCGCTGATCGCGTGGATCGGAGGTCTGTTTTATCTGCGCGGCAAACAGACGCGTCGCGACTGGGGTTGGGCGGCACCGTTCGTGCTATTCCTTGCCGCGGGTGCATGGGCGGCGCCGCAGTATTGGAGTTTGTCGCTTGTCTATCTGCATCCGCTGATCGCGATGTGGTTTCTCGAGCGACAGATCCGCCGGACAAAACCTGAATGGATCCGCGGGTATCATGTGTGTCTCGCTTCGATCCCGGTATTTTTGATCGTGATCTGGCTCGCGGTTTCGAGTCAGCCAAACTTGCCGGAAGAGTCGCGGCTCTTCTGGCGCATCGCGCAGCACTCGGGAAGCGAGATCCTTCCCGGTATCTCGAGTCATGTACTCGTCGCGACACACGTCTTCCTCGAATCGATCCACTACTTTGTCTGGCTGCTGCTGATCCCGCTCGTCGATCGCCGTGCGATCCCGTGGCGACTAAGCGACATCCCGATGTTTGGGAACGCAAACGGCATCCCGAAGGTCTTCGCGGCGTTTGTGGTATTCAGCGTCGCGATCGTGTTCCTACTTTGGTTCGGATTTGCAATCGACTACACCACAACGCGTGACATTTATTTCGCCTTCGCGATCGGCCACGTGCTGGCGGAGTTTCCGTTTTTGATAAAGATGCTTTAGTTGGTTTTCTCTGCGCGCTCAGCGAGCTCTGCGTGAGATAAAACCTATTTCACGCAGAGCTCGCTAAGTTCGCAAAGAAGTGTTGTCTAATGCTTAGGCTCGTCCTTCTTGACATCAACATTGACATCAACCTTCTTATCGGGTGATTTCAACTCAGGCTTCTCGTTCAACGAGATCCCGAAAAGCTTCGGATCGTTGATGAACTCCGCAAGGCGTTCCGGACTAAACGTCGCGCGTATGATCGCCGCGTTCTTTTTGTCTACGGTCACGAGGGCGATCTTCACATTTTTCCCGGCCTCCTGCATATACATGTAGACCTGCTGACCTTCGGCGGTTCGGGCACGCAGGATCGAACTCCACTCCGCGTTGCCGAACGACTTCTTCATCGCATCCTGCATCTCGCGATCGAGCGTTTCCGCCGAAAACTTCAGGTCCTCGAACAGCGTGATACTAAAACTCTTCACGCCCGCCGGCCGAACCATGGTCACCGCGAACCGAGCGAACCACATAAAAGGTATGTTCACCTTTTTCGCACGGTACTTGGTCTTGAGGTGCCTGACGATCTGATCATATTCGCTCGGCTTCGACTTTGCGGCCGTCGGCAGAGCGGTGAAACCAATGGAGAGTAAGAATACGAGAGACGCTACAACTAGATGCCTTCTCATCACGTTTACTCCTCCTCTTTCGGCTTCTGGGTCTTTGAATCGTGGTCGATATCGATGTCCATATCGGGGATGCTCAGTTTGCCGCCAAGTTCGGCGAGCAGCTCGAGATCGATCGGACCGATCATGTTCACTACCGCGATACTCTTTGAATCGGAGATCAGCACGGCGATACCACTCATCAGATCGCCCGTGAACATCGTGTACACATCTATCTTCTGATTGTTCTTCTTGCTGCGGGCATTGGCCAGACGCTCCCAACTCGGCGAGTTCAACTGCGAACGGATCGCATCGACGTCGGCAGCGTTATATGCGTTCTCGGTTTCGAAACGATAAACGCGAACGTAGATGCCCTTGAGTCCGGAGATCGCTGTCGCGACCTTTTTCGCGTTGTCATCGTTGACCTTCAACGTGACGCGCTTGGCGAGATCGAGCAGCTTGCCGTCGATATTTACTTCGACGACGTCGCGTGCATGCGATTCGAGCGCATCGAGATGGTCGAGCCGTAATCGAGCGTCCTGCGCGTGGGCGGCGACTGCGGGTAACGCGATAAAAATGGAGAGTATTAAAAATCTCACTTGTCTCATGATCATTCTCCTAACGATTATTCTGCTTGGTGTCGTTGTCTGAATCTTCTACGCCGTTAATCGTATTTCGCACGACGTTAAGCTTTGAACTTGATATCGATAGAGCGAGCATCAACTGTCGATACGCGTAACGCTCTTCATCCGTTAGTGCGACGGTCGTCGTCTTCTGGCGATGCGGCTTAACGCTTGGTCGTGGGCGAACGGATGCAATAGTCGATTGTAGCTCGCCTCGACGCACAGGCTGTTTTAATACTGGCGCCGTTGGCTGGTCGACTGGCGACGGATTCGGGGAGGCGCTGTCGATAACGACCGGCTCGGACGGCTGATGGATAAACGTCACATCGTCGTCACTCACGGTGCTAACGGGAACCCATAAGACCGACGCCACAACTACCGCCGCAAATGCCGGGACTGCGAAGGCGAGAGCGAATCGCCATTTGCGATTCTTCTCCGGCTCAACCGCGATCGGCATCGCAGGAGGTTCGTCTGAGCGATACCGAAACACGGCGAGTGCATCTTCAAGATGTTTTGTCTCCGGGTCGTCGCCCGTTTTCTGCCAAAGATATTCGTCGTTCATTTTTTTCGCCCT
>DATEOJ010000508.1:0-4735 GCA_035274235.1 Pyrinomonadaceae bacterium | reverse complement strand
CACAGAGCACACAGAGGACGAGGAGAAAAAGTGTTGAGGCGTTTATTCTCAAGATTCCGTTTGCGGACCCGGGTACTGACTTGAACAAGCCTTTCGCGCTTGTTCGTGCTCCTAGTGTGTTTCGTGGCTTCTCTTTTTAGTGTGCTTTCGTGTGAATTCGTGGTTCCGGTAAAACTGCTGGGACTGGAACGATTAACCCACACCAAGGCACACGAACAAAGATGAAACGCGGAGAAGGGAGCCGGAACTATTTCTTTTTATCCGCCCGAGCTTTGTTCGTGGCGAACGTACCCTCGGCGATCTCGAGCCGCTGCGCCTTTTGCGTTTCGAGCAAATGCTGACGCATCGCTTGCCGGGCCTGTTCGGGATCGTGTTCGCGGATCGCGCGATAGATGCTGTGATGCTGCTCGGCCGAGTCTTTGAGATCGGTCGCGCGTTTGACGGTCTTGCTTCGGTAGTCGAAGAGGATCGCGGCCACCATGTTCATCAGCGCCGTCAGGATGCGGTTGCCGGATGCGGCCGCGATCGTCTGATGGAACTGCATGTCGTGGACGAGGTACTGTTCGGGCCGGTCGAGCGACGCATACATCCCCGCGATCTCTTCGGCGAGTTGGGCCATCTGCTCGCTGTCCGCACGCTCGGCGGCCATCGCGGCGATACTCATCTCGAGTGCGAGACGTGCTTCGAACATTTCATCCGACGTGAATCCGTGAAGTGCTGATAGAAGACGCAGCGCGCTTGTGTCGAGCGTCGGCGATTCTTCCGCTTGCGCAACGAACGTTCCGGCGCCTTGCTTCGATTGAAGGATTCCGACGGTAGTAAGCGATCGGATACCGGCACGCAACGTCGGGCGGCTAACGCCCAGAAGTTTTGCGAGATCGCGTTCTGGCGGAAGACGATCGCCGGCCGACAACTCACCCGACTGGATCATCTCGCGTAGACGCGTGACGACCTCTTCGGCGGTTGTGCCGTTCTTCTCGGACTTTAGATTGCTGAAAAGGTCCGGCTTTGATTTCGGCATCTTGGCGTCCTCGGTAGTTCCGTTGTTCTTCATATTATGGCAACCGTGATGAATCCCGAAACTCTTACTACGGTTTGACCGGTTCCGCGAAGACTTTGATCAGTATCATCGAGAAGCCTTTTCCGGTAACGGTCCGCTGATGAACCGTCCCACGCGGAACGACGATTAGGTCGCCCTTGCGAATCGATACGTTCTTCGTACCCGTTGCCGCCTTACTCCGCCACTCGCCGGGCGAGATCTCCTTGGCCTCGGTCAGCGAACCGCCGAGAGCGAGTGTCGCGTCGCCTTCGAGAACGTAGTAGATGTCGTCCGAGGAATCGTGAACTTCAAACTGATCTCCTTCGCGCTTCTCGTCGTGAAATACCGCGACTCTCATCTGGACTCCCGCCGCAGGGACGATGTCGGTATTCTTGTTACCCGACTCCTTCTCCATCGCGCGATACATGTCGTTGATCTCCTGCTTTGATTTGACGATGTACGGCTTGCTCGAAACAGACGGGCCGCGCGATTGCGCCGATGCAATGACCGCAAAGGCAAAGATCGTGATGGTTGTTGCGAGTAATATTCGAATCATAGGTATTCGGCTTTCCGCGGCTTGCCGCATCGCATTGCGGTGAGGCTCAGCCTCACCGTGAGGTTAAGAAAATTTTCGCGGCTATGCCGCCGGTGGAGGCATAGCCTCCGAGTCCATTAGGTGTCGAGGCCGGTCAGGCAAAGCCTGACCGCAATGCACTGCGGCAAGCCGCGCCGACTCCTTATCTCCCCTTCTCCCTTTCTCCCCTTCTCCCCTTCTCCCCTTCTCCCCTTCTCCCTCTCTCACTTCCCCGCTTGCGCAATTGCCCAATTCGCCAGATCCCGCGCCGCGTTGAAGTTTTCAAACTCCGCCGGCAAACGTCGACCATCGACATACTCGTTGTACAACCACGGATCACCGATCACGAATACCATTCCTTTCCCGTGCTTCGCGACGGCCATGATGTTGTCGCCATTCACCGTAACCACCGCACGTGCGTTTCCGCTCAGGGCCAATGTCGAGACTTCCTTTATAAAGATCTTGCGCGTTGTCTTAAAGATCTCGTTACCGGGAGCGATCTCGACACCGCCCATCTTGTAGTCGTTGTTGATGACCTCGAACTTCCGATCTTTGTTGAACTGGATCCCGAACTCCTTCGCGATCAGATTGAACTTGTCGAGCTCCGCGTTCTGACCGTCGTTGCCCATCAGGATCAGCACGCCGCCTTTCTTCACCCAGTCGGCGATGTATTTGGCGTGCGACGGCTCAACGAACTTCGGATCCGCGGTCTCCTTCGCCGTGTCAGGATCGACGATGATGTAGACGTTCGCACCCGTCAGCGTCCGCGAGTTTGGTGCGACCGGAAGACTCGCGGTTTTTGCGCCCAAGCTGTTAAAGATCTTTCCCCACGCATAGAAGCCGGAGTCGAGCATCTCGTTCCACTTGTAATGCCAAACTTCGTCGGCGCCGTTCACCTTGCTCTTGCGGATCTCGTGATTGAAGTAGTCGTCTAGCAAGACGGTCTTTCCGCGACCGGGCAAACCGCGTTCGTAGGCTTCCATCTCGAGGGCAGCCTTGATGGCCGGACCGAGTCCTTTCGCATCGTTGAGACGGATCTTCTCGCTCATGTAGTAGTCGTACGAACCATCGCGATACGGATTGCCACCGAGCCCGGATACGGAAACTGTTCCATGCCATTCGGCATTGCCATCAGGGTTCGTCTTGATGAATTCACGCTTCATGCCGTCCCAACCGCGGACCGCAACCTTCATGTATTTCTCCGGCAAGTAACCTTCGCGAACTCCGCGCGCAATTGCGTAGACGAACATCGCAGTTCCCGAAGATTCCAAATAATTCTTTTCTTTCCCGCCGAGATCGAGGATGTCCCACCAGACTCCGCTCTTCGGATCTTGAACTTTTTCAACTGCAGCCGCGAGTCGCTCAAGGATAGCCGTCAACTCACCGTAACGAACATGATTCTTCGGGAAGTGTTCGAGCGCGTCGACTAGCCCCATCGCATACCAACCCATAGCGCGTCCCCAGAAATGCGGCGACTGTCCGGTCTGTTTGTTTGCCCAACGCTGCTCTTTCGATTCGTCCCAACCGTGATAGAGCAGACCTGTCTTCGGATCAAGCGCGTGTTTCTCCATCCACACGAACTGGTTCGCGATGTCGTTCCAATTGTCCTCGCCAAACGTGGCTGAGTACTCCGCGTAAAACGGCTCGCCCATGTAGAGTCCGTCGAGCCACATCTGCCACGGATAGATCTTCTTATGCCAGAAACCGCCTTCCTTTGTTCGCGGGTGCGTCTTTAGCTGCGAGCGAAACAGATCGACCATCTTTCGATACTTGTCCTGCCCGGTCGCGCGATAAAGCGTCATCATCCCGAGTGCCGGCGTGACGTGATCGATGTTGTACTCCTCGAGATGATAGTCCTTGTGATTACCGTTCTCGTCGATCCAGTAATCCATGCCTTTCTGGATGTGACGGAAATACTTCGGATCGCCGGTCGCGTACCACATCTGCTCGATGGCTTTTAGTATGACGCCTTGCTCGTAATTCCACTTCGGCGGTATGCCGGGCTGGTTACGCTGGTCGACCCAGATACGATTCATCGCCGTGTCGGCGAGACGTTCCGAGATCGGCGCGTTCTGGCCGACCGCGGTGAGTGCGAAGGTGAGAATAAGAAGTATCAAGACAGGTTTCATAATTATTGCGATCCCTTAGCCATCGGCTAGAATCCGGTTTGGTTTATCGACCATTCTTCTCTGCGGGCTTTGCGAGCTCTGCGTGAAAAATCTTATCTCACGCAAAGCCCGCCAAGCCCGCAGAGAAGAATCATTTCAAATATTTCCTCAACCCGATCTGCGTCTCGCGAATTCCTTCGACCGCGAGCTTCGCCATTTCTTCCGCACCGAGAGGCGAGAAATGCGTGTTGTCCTCGACGCCTTTCGGATAGTTCGCGTTCTCACCGGGCTTTAGCTGTAGGAACAGCTTTCGCGAATCTTCAACACCGTAACGAACGATCACCGCTTCACTCTTTCGGTGCATGTCGATCAGCGGGACCTTCTCAGCGTTCGCGACTGCACGAAAGATCTCCGGATACTCCGCCGGATGCACATCGTAAAACATTCCGTCCTTATCAAACCGTCGACGCATCACGGGTGTGAGCAAAACCGGATACCCACCTTTCGCCCGAACCTCCGAAACAAACCGCTCGAGGTTTTTGCGAAAATCTTCCGGCGGTGTGTAGCGGTCGCCTTTATCCTTCGACTCATCGTTATGACCAAACTGGATAAAAACGTAATCGCCCTTCTTCAGGTCGTCGATGATCGACTGCCACTTCCCTTCGGCGATGAATGATTTCGTACTGCGTCCATTCGCCGCCCGGTTGTCGATGCGAACCTTGCCGTCCTTGAAGTGCTGACCGAGCATCTCGCCCCAACCGGTTTCGGGACGTTTGTCCGGCTGCTTCATCGCCATCGTCGAATCGCCGGCGAGAAAGATCGTTACGGCTCCGTTCTGCGCATGAGCTGACGCATTCATGAGAATTACTAGAAAGCCGAAAACGAATAACTTCATGAGATCGTCGCTGCCAGTGCCGCGTTAGCGGCAACTAGCGTTTAGCCGTGGGTCGCTTCGGCCCACGGTTACCTTGATTCCATCGCCCCGCCGCGTTAGCGGCCGGATGAATTTTCATG
>DATEOJ010000507.1:0-2809 GCA_035274235.1 Pyrinomonadaceae bacterium | reverse complement strand
ACGCGATACGGCGAGTAGTCGGAGCTGTAGATCCGACCACGACCGAACGCGACATGACGATTGTCTTTGAAGCGGCCCGCACCGTTACCTTCTCCACCGAACTTCAGAGCTTCGATGATTGCCGGAGTGGGTGATGGAAGTGCGGGAGTCGCGGATGCGTTTGCGGCGCTGTTGATACCAACCATCGGAAGATCTTTCACAGCGGTCCACGTGAAAATTAAGACCGCAATCACTATGGCGCCGATGATCAAAAGACTGGCAAGTATCGTCACGAATACCGAACCGCCAATGGTGAACCCGATCTTCTTCACGGCTTCGATGTCCTCTGCGGTCATCGGTCGCGTTACTTTCACCCGCGTACTCGATATGTCGACGCTCTCACCGCGCTCCATTCGCTCAACCGCATCCTTTGCTTCGGCGAGTCCGACACCAAACGTTTCGCGAAACATCTTTATCGCCTCGAGCTTCTGTCCTGCGCGAAGAAGCTGATTGATCTCCGCGATCTTTAGCGCCTTACCTGTGAGCGACGAGATATCGTCGAACGGATTCTTGCTCGACGCGTAGAACATCTCGGGCGGCGCGATAACGGTGCTGCTGCAGTAGCGGCATTTCTGCGTAATGGTGTTTTCGAATTCAAGCGGAGCCGAGCACGAGGCGCAGTTGAAGCTTTTGGTCATACGTGTGAGTTGACGGTTGCCGGGAGCCGGTGTTGCAACCGGAAGTTTCGCAATTATAAACTTTTCTCAGAGAAATTCTCGCGGTTGAGGTTGAAAAACAAAATGAAGAAGTTTGGACTGATCGTAATTTCTATCGTCGCCTTTTGCGCGGCGATCCATGCACAGAAAGCGGCAGGTGCGACGAAGCCGGATCCGGCTAAGGGCGTTCGCGACGCATTCGACCGAATGGTCGAAGGGATTCGTCAGGTAGACGCCGAGAAGCTCATGAGCGTCTATGACAACAGCGAGCGAACGCTTTTCTTTAACAGCAATGGAACGGTGACCATGGGCTGGACTCAGATGAAGTCGAACCGCGAGAGCGGATTCAAACACATCAAGAACGTCACGCTCGAGCCTACCGGCGTACGCGTCGAGATGCTTAGTGCGACGTCGGCGTATGTTTCTTTCAAGTGGAAACAGACGCAGGAGTATGACGGCAAGCTCGAGTCGGCGAGTGGCCGGACGACGCTGGTCTTTAAGAAGATCGGCAAGGACTGGAAGGCCGTCCACGTTCACGTCTCGCCGGATAACGTGCCGGCAGATCGTCCCGTGTTGGACTCCGAACGTGTAAAGCCAGATGCCGAGACAAAGCCCGAGTTAAAGTAAGGGAGACGAGCAACGGGCTTGGTTCGTGAGTCCTAGTGCGTCGTTCCAGTCCGCTGTAGCTTTCTGGAACCACGAAGTCACACGAAGACACACGAACCATCCCGTAGGACAAAAAAATGAAAGGCTGCCTTTTCAGACAGCCTTCCGAACTAACTCAACTAGGTTCTCGCTACACGCTCGCTCCGGGGTAACTCGCACCGAGCTTGGTGTCGCTACCTTCCGCGAGATTCGTTACGAGTTCGTAATGGAAGTAGTCGAACTTCGCCGCGACTCCGGGCTGAACGCGTTTCTCATACATCTCACGCGAACGATCGATCGCTTCACGCAGGCGATCATAAAGATCACCCTGGTCGCGGCCTTCGTTCACTCTCTGCTCGTTGTAGAGTTTGATCTCCGAAACTAGCAGACGTGCAAAGCGTCGTGCATCGTTGTGAAAGCGTCGCTCGTCTTCTGTTACCTCGATCGGGAGGTCGACAAAGCGATCGCTAAAACGACTCTTCGCTGCCTGTGCCGTCGCAACTTCGACGACCGGCTCAGGAGCCGCCTCGTATGTGTGGCCGTTGCCATTCACCGGCTCATCGGCATGTGCATACTCTTCGACCGGTTCCGGTTCGACCGTCGCCGATGCATCAAACGTTTCGCTCGATGCGAATGCAAAGTCATTGACCGGTTCGGGAACCTCTTCAACAACTTCTTCGGCGACAACTTCCGCAGGTGTCTCGACGGGAGTCGACTCGAAATACTCGAACCCCGTGCTCTGGGCGACCGGCTCCTCGACTGCGGCTTCGACCATCGGTTCTTCTACCGATATGCCGCCATCGTATTCCTGAACGGGCTCGCTGTACTCAACCGCGGGTTCGGTTTCGTACTCGACCTCGGCAACGCTCTCTTCGACCGGTGCCTCTTCCACTGCGGGCATCGCCCACTCAGAGCTTGCCTCTTCTACGTGCTCCTCAGGTTCCGGTGTCGTTTCCTCGACCGGCATCGGCGTGTATGTCGGAGCAGACTCAACGACCGTTGGCTGAACGGCGGCCGTTGCAGCCGCGCGAAGCTCAACAGTCAGCGCCGCAACGCGGACGAGACTTTCGATCGCTTGGAGGTTTACACCGGATCCGACGCCGTCACCCGCATCGGCGTACAACACGGCAACACCTCGGCCGCGTGCCGTTAGTGGAACCGCGTACATTCGCTCCGATCTCTGGTAGCCAAGAGCATCGAGATAACCGAAATCGTCGGTGCGCGGTGCGCTGTCTACAGTCGAAAGCGAGTTCACCGCCTCAGTGAGGACCGTGTCGAACGAAAGGGGGAAGTGTATCTCCCGAACGCTCTCGTCGTCTGACGATCCGTTCGAGTCAAACTTTCGCCAGCAGACAAAGTTCTCGTTCTTGACGATGAAAAATGCGCCGCGTGGTGTGAACTGTGCAACATGATCGACAAGCGACTTCAAGATCGCTGACTGAGTCGACTGATTGCTGATGTCGTTGATC
>DATEOJ010000506.1:0-4673 GCA_035274235.1 Pyrinomonadaceae bacterium | reverse complement strand
TGTTCGATACCGATGTTCTGCAAAGCTTGCGGAAGACCGGTTCCCGTCGACTGCGACGGATCGTACGTCTTGGGCGAATAAAGAGGCGAATTGTAGTGCTCACTCTTCTGTGCACCAACGAAGGTGCCAAAAACGAGAACCACACAAACCAATAAAACTGCCTTCTTCATTACTGCTACTCGCTAAAAACTATCTTCTCTTGTCAGCCGCAAGCCGTCCGGCGCTTGCGTCGGAGTAATACATTCTCGACGCCGCAGCCGCGTGTTCGGCCTCCGGACCTGACTTCGCTTTCACCGACTTCTCAAGAAACTTCTTTTTTGCTTCTTCGATCGAGAGTGACGTGACCGCACCGGTCTTCGCATCTTTCTGACCGTGCTCCCACACTTCCATCCACTGCTTGTGAAGCTCGCGATACTCCGCTTGCGGGGCCTTGAGCTCCATGTTCACGCGGCCACGCTCCGAATCAACTCCAAAGCCCGGAGCCGACTGGAGACGCGGTTCGGGCGGCAGCCGCTCGATTTCCTTCAACGCCATCGGATGGCTCGCGCCCTTCGTCTGCTGAGCGTCCTGTTCAAAAACCTTGAGAAGGGCCCACATCAAGCCGAACGTGATGACGATCAAAAGCAAAAGCCCGACGCCAAAGTAGACGATCCCCTTCAGCCCGATAACGTTCTGCTCGTAAGGCTGTTCAAAATCAACGAACGATTTTTCGTGTTTGGTAGAACCCATAGCAATTTCGGATTGCGGATTTCGGATTGCGGATTTGTCGCTTATTCGACATTCCAAGTCCGAATCCAAACCTTTCAAACTCCCGATTTCGAATCTAGGATTGACCCGCTCGCAGAACGAAAATCCGCGATCCGCAATCCCAAATCCGCAATCAATCTAGTGCCCGTGTCCGTGCTCGATCGCTTTCTCGAGGAACGGATCCATAACCGGGACCAGCGGCCGCTTCGTCAACTGATTGATAAAGTAAGCGACCCAAAATCCACCCATACCGATCGGTGCGGCGAAGTCCATCCAACTTACGATGAACGCTGTCGGGGCGATGCCCTCGGCATGGATACGCGGACTCGGTCCGATGTACCAGAAGCTGTCCACGATCCGCATGAACAAAATGAAGATCGCGACAAGGGCCAACTTTTTAGGCTTACGCTTCAGGTCCTGCTGCAAAAGAATCAGGAACGGCACAGCGAAATGGAACAGGATCAGCGCCCATGCCATCCATCCCCACCCTCCGGTCGATCGTTTGATAAACCAGACGGTCTCTTCCGGGATATTTCCCGAGTAGATGATCAAGTACTGCGAAAAATTGAAGTACGCCCAGACCATCACCATCGCAAGCATCAGCTTGCCGAAGTCATGGAAATGTCGCTTTCCGAGGACATGATCCATCGGGACCTTGTCGTGCAGGAAAGCAAGAACGATAACCGAGAAGCAAAGGCAGCTCAGCGCCCAACCGATGACGTTCAGCAGACCGAAGATGGTCGAGAACCAGTGCGGTTCAAGCGTCATCACCCAGTCGACCGCAACAAGCGTTACGACCAGGGCAAAGAACACCATTGTCGGGCCCGAGAACGCCGTCGCTTTCCCAAGCCAGGTAGCAGCTTCCTCATGATCCTTCGACGCGTCCTGGTTTGCCGACCATTTGTTCAGCAGGTAGGCCATGACGCCAAAGAGTGCGAAGCATACCACCGACCGGATGATCCATCCGCTCGGCGTCATATACCAACCGCGAGCCTCGATGACGTGGTCCGTCGGCGGCAAGTGAGTCCACTCGTAAAGGCTGGTGATGCCTATCGCCAGCGGAAGGAAAAAGATCGCGATCAGCGGAAGCGTTCGCGACGATGCCTCCAGCGTGCGGCGAATCACAACGCCCCACGCACCGCCCGTCAGATACTGCAGGATCAGGAGACCGATCGCGCCAAATCCTATTCCGCCCCAGAACATGAAGGCGAGAAGCCACGAGCGAAGCCCTTGCTCCGGATTTAGGTAGAGTCCGACCGCCCACGCAATCGTCGCGACCGCGCCGACGCCGAGTGCCATCGTCCGAATCCCGGCGAGTTCACCCGGTGCTCGATAAATATCGCGTTCCGCCATTTACCGCTCACCTCCGTGCATGTTCGCATTCGCGTTCGGAGCACCATGTGCCGCAGGAGCTGCAGCGTTGGTATTGCTGTTTGAATTCATTCTCAAAGTCTCTTCCGGATTCTGACTCTCTTGCAGTGCCCGGATATATGCGACGACGGCCCAGCGATCAGCTGCCGACAGCTTGTCGGCGTAACTGTTCATCTTGCCCCAACCGTTCGTCATCACATCGAAGAAGTGTCCGACCGGTGCATTTCGCAAACGGTCATCGTGATAGGTCGGCGGTTGCGGGAATCCGCGACGAACGACCATACCGTCGCCGCTACCTACCGGACCGTGACAAACGATGCAATAGATGTTGTACCGATTCTGTCCGCGCTCGACGAGCTCTTTGGTTACCGGGATCGGAAATTCGTCGATGTCGTTCGGGAAACTGGAAACCAGCGTATTGCCCGTTGCGTCGGTCGTTGTCTGGACCTGTGCGTTCAGATCCGGGTTATCGATCTTGCCGGTGTAAAGGGCCTTGTTCTCTTTCAGGAATCCGCGTGCGACCGTTCCTTCCGGAAGATTGCGCGACGCGCGATTGTCGCTAAAAAAGTCGCTCTTCTTATATGCCTTGTAACGCGGCTGGTCCTGCATGTCGAAACGGACACCGCACCCTGTCAGGAAGGCAAAAGTAAAAAGTAAAAAGTAGAAAGTAAAACTCGGTCGTCGGCCAAACGAGACTGTCGTTTTGCCTTCTTCCTTTTTACTTTTTACTTCCTTATTCTTCGACATCAAAAACCTCCTGGACGCCGCTAAGACCTTCCATGAAGCTGCGTGTGTTGTCATCAAATTTCGGGTCTGCTGTTTCGATCAGCAGGAAAAACTTTTCACGGGTCGCGAGGGCGAAACGCGGAACATTGAACACCGGGTGATAAGGACGCGGCAGACCGTTCAGGAACAACATCCCAAACACCGCTGTAAATCCGGCGAGCAGGATCGTCAACTCATACGCCGGGGGAACCATCGACGGCCACGACAGGTACGGGCGTCCGCCGACATTCATCGGGTAATCGATGTAGTGCACGAATACCTGCAGACCGACTCCCAACAACAGACCGGTGATGCCGCCAAAGAAGACGAGTACCGGAAGTATGCTCCGCTTGATGCCGAGAGCTTCATCGATCTCATGCAGCGGGAACGGTGAGAATGCGTCGGTCTTTGTATAGCCCGCTTCGCGTATGGAATTCGCTCCGTCGACGAGATCCGTCGCGGAATCGAACTCTGCCAGCAAACCGTAAAGATTCTTGTCCATATTACGTATGGCGGACTGTTAGTCCGCCGGACGGGCTAACAGCCCGTCCTACGATTACTTGTTAGGCGGATCCGTCCGCTCCCACGTGTACTCAACTTCCAAAACACTCTCGTCGAAATCCTGCTGGCGTCCGTGGACATTCGCCGCGGGCAACAGCGTCCGCACCTCGAAGATCGAGATGATCGGCAGGAATCGAACAAAGAGATAGATCAACGTAAAGAAGAATCCGATCGTCCCGATAAACATCGACCAGTCGAACATCGTCGGGCTGTACATCGCCCACGATGACGGCAGGAAGTCGCGGTTCAAGCTGGTGACGATGATCACGAAACGCTCCAGCCACATACCGACCGACACGACCACCGAGATCATAAACAGCCAGAACGGACTCTCGCGGAATCGTTTGAACCAGAGCAACTGGATCGACATTCCGTTACAGAAGATCAGCATCCAGTAAGACCACATATATGGTCCGGTCAACGCACGGTTCTTGATCATGAAGACTTCGTACTGCGACGCGCTGTACCAACCGAAGAACGCTTCCATCGCGTATCCGTACACGACGATCAATCCCGTCGCGAGCATCACCTTACCCATGTAGATCAAATGGGTATCGGTGATGAAATCTTTCATGTTGTACCAGACGCGAAGCGGGATACAGAGGATAAGCACCATCGCAAATCCCGCGAAGATCGCACCGGCAACGAAGTAAGGCGGAAAGATGGTCGCGTGCCATCCGGGGATCTGTGACACCGAGAAGTCGAATGACACGATCGAGTGAACCGAAAGCACGAGCGGTGTCGAGATACCGGCGAGCAGCAGGTACGCGATCTCGTACCGGTGCCAGTGTCTTGCCGAACCGCGCCATCCCCACGAAAGGATCGCGTAGATAAACTTAAAGAACTTGTTCTTTGCACGATCGCGAAGAGTCGCGAGGTCAGGGATAAGACCGACATACCAGAACAAGAGCGAGATTGTTGCGTATGTCGAAACCGCAAACACGTCCCAGATGAGAGGGCTTCGGAACTGCGGCCAGATCCCCATCGTGTTTGGATACGGGAACAGCCAGTAAGCCGCCAACCACGGACGTCCTGTATGCAGCAGCGGGAACATCGCGGCGCAGGCCACGGCGAAGAGCGTCATCGCTTCCGCGAAACGGTTGATCGACGTACGCCACTTCTGATTGAGCAGCAAAAGGATCGCCGAGATCAACGTACCGGCGTGACCGATACCGATCCACCAAACGAAGTTGATGATGTCGAACGCCCATCCGACCGGCTGGTTGTTA
>DATEOJ010000505.1:0-10841 GCA_035274235.1 Pyrinomonadaceae bacterium | reverse complement strand
CCCGCGTGATCGACACCGACCAGAAACAGCGTTCGATACCCAAGCATGCGCTTCCAACGCGTCAGCACATCCATAAGTGTGTGCTGCAGCGCGTGGCCCATGTGAAGCGTGCCCGTAACGTTCGGGGGAGGGATAACTATCGAAAACGTCTCGGCCGACGGGTCCTCGTTTATCTCCGGAGTAAAGAAACCGCTCGTCTCCCAACGTGCGTAGTGATGTTCTTCGGCTTCTTTTGGATCGTAAGCCTTTGCAATTTCCATAACGGCAAAAAGTAAGATTCTAAAACAAAAAGGCCCAGCTTTCACCTTATCGAGCGAAAGCGGGCCTTATCGCGTTATTCGTTCGCTATTCCTTTTTAGATAACTGCTTGACGACCTTCTCGACCAAAGCGTCCATCAGCTCCGGCGAAAGGCTCACTACCTGTTTGCCTCCCTCGGGGCCGGGAGCGGTCCTTATCTCGATCGTCTGACCGCTATCTATCGGCGGAAGTTCGAGAAGATCGGAGTCATCGAGCGAAAACTCTTTGGTCGTCGGAGCGTCGATGTTTTGCGTCGAAGCGAACTGATCGAGCGGAATAGGATTGGATTCGAATGTCGGAGTGTCCTCGGCATGGGAGTCGAACGGCGACGCACTTCGCGGTGCTTCATCCTGATGCGGACTCGGCTCGACAAACTGAGACGCCGGCTCCTGATAAGCCGCTTCCGGTTCTCGATACTCGTCAACCGGCTCGGCAAACTCCGCGATCGGCTCCTCGCCGGCGGACGCAGGTTGATCGTAACTCGCCGTCGGCGTCAGCCCTGAGTAATCGTCGACCGGATGCTCGTACTCCGCGACCGCGTCCTGGTGACCGGAATAATCGTCGACCGGATCCTGGTATTCGGCAACAGGCTGATCGTACGCGCCGGCTTGCACCTGAAAGTCGTCGGTCGGTTGTCGATACTCGGCGGTCGGCTCCTGATAGAAGTCTTCCGTTGCCAATTCCTCCGGTTCCTCCGCTTCGGCGTGGACGGTCTCGATCATCTCGTCGTCCATTCCCGCGTCGACATACCGTGGAGCTCCCGTCCCTTGATCGTGCGAAGGTTCACCTCCAACACTTTGGGCATACAGACTGTCGATATCGGTAGTGTCCCTAACCTTGGGCACGGTAGGCTGGACATCGTCGGTCGGGCTCCCGAACTCAGGAGTTGGTTCCGCAGCATACTCGGTCGTTGCGTCGGGAGGAGCGGCATACTCGGTCGTTGCGTCGGGAGGAGCAGCATACTCGGCCGGTGCGTCGGGAGGAGCGGCATACTCGCTCGTTGCGTCGGGAGGAGCGGCGTACTCATCCGTCGTCTCAACAGGAGAACCATGATCCATCGTCGCTTCAGCGGGAACCTCGTTAACCGGCTCGACGGCAGGAGCTGATGCTTGTAACAGATCCGAAACTTGCGAGACGAGTTGGCGAATCGACTGAAAAGGCTTCGTTAAGAACGCATTCGCACCCACACGCGCCGCTTCATTCTCATCGAACGGCTCGAACGAACCGACGAGCAAGACGACCGGCAATTCCCTTGTCGCCTCATTCGATTTCACCATCTCGCACACCTGGTAACCACTCAGACCCGGCATGTGAACATCCGCGAGGATCACATCGGGAGCGGATTCTGAGATCTTCGCCATCGCCGCATCGCCGTCGCCGACGGTGATGACATCAATACCTTCGTCGGCGAATGTAAGATTGACGACTTTTTGGATCGTGATCGAATCGTCAGCGAGAAGTAGCTTGCGTTTTGACACAGGTGAGTAGCTCCTTAGAAGTTGTTGAAACAACAGCGGCGTGCTGTCTGAAAACTATCATTTAGCGCGCCAACGGTCAAGAAATAGCGTTGCGATCAAGCAGTCGCGTTCTCGTGCTTGATCGACGCCAGTTGCGCCGCCAGTTTGATGGCGGCCTTCATGCTCGACTCATCCGCTACACCTTTGCCCGCGATGTCGTAGGCGGTGCCGTGATCCACCGATGTCCGGATCAGAGGAAGCCCAAGTGTAACGTTTACTCCGGTACCGAATGACAGCGACTTCACTGCGATCGTCGCCTGATCGTGATAACACGCGATCACTCCGTCGAACTCGCCCCGGTAACCACGAAGGAAGATCGTGTCTGGCGAGTAAGGTCCGCTAACATCGATACCCAGCTCACTACGACAATACTCGACTGCCGGCGCCATTTCCTCACTTTCCTCGGAGCCGAACATCCCGTTCTCCGAAGCATGCGGATTGAGACCAGCGACCGCGATCTTTACCGGTCGTTTCAGCAGTCCGGACAACTGGTCGTTGGCGAAACGGATCAAGTCAACGAGATTGTCCTTTGTCACGCGCATTATTGCGTCGGTTAGGGACAAGTGCGTCGAAAGCAGAACGACGCAGAGCTTGTCGGCAAAGAAGCTCATCGCAAATCGCTTTGTCCCAGTGAGTTCAGCAAGGAATTCTGTGTGACCCGGGAAGTTGTAACCGCCCGCGTTGAGTGATGCCTTATTGATCGGTGCGGTCGCTATCGCGTCGGCCTTTCCTTCTTTCCAAAGCGCCACCGCTTTTTCGATGTATCGACCGGAAGCACGCCCGGCATCGGCGGAGACCCGTCCGAATTCGACCGGTCGGGATAACGCGTGAACGTCCACAAACTCGATGTCGTCCGAAACGGTGATCACACTCGCATCGCCGACAACGATCGGTCGACAGATCTTCCCGATGCTCGCGTCGGCGAGAGACTTCGCGACTATCTCGGGGCCGATACCGGCCGCGTCTCCTATAGTGATTGCGATTCTTGGGAGGTCGTTGGAGTGAAACTTATCGCTGGCTGCAAGCATCCGCCGTTAAGAGGCGTCCGAATCGTTGTCCATATCTTCCGCCTTGAACATGTATTTTATACTATGCTTCGGCAAAAGAATATTTGGAGCGTCCTTGCGGTTTATCTTTAGAGCGTCGAGATCGTACCACTCGATCGTCCCGACGATCTGCTCGCCATCTTCGAGAACGATGACCATCTCGGTGCGTGCGTCGATCTGCTTACGATAGTAAAAAACCTCAGCCAGCGTTTCCACAGGCGGAGGTTTCTTGCGTGATTCCTGATTGGCGTTTTTTCGGGGAAAGTTGGCCATAACAATTTGGGATTTGGGATTGCGGATTTGGGATTTCCCCGAATCCGAATTCCGTCTTCTCAATTTTAGTTGGAATCTCGGAAGTTTGGGCCTACGTAAATCCCGAATCCCAAATCCGAAATCCCAAATCCGGAATCGTCAATCGGCTTGCCGCCGGATGAAGGTCGGCACGTCAAGGTCTTCGTCCTTGTTTCCGTCCTGTGCCGGAAAGTGCATCGCTCCGCCGCCATTCGCAACGGCCTGAGCTTCGATCGCACGAGGACGCGGCATCATCTGCTGAACGGCACTGTCGAATCCGGTCGCGATCACCGTGACCTTGATCTCATCCTCCATCCCGCCCTTGATGACGTTGCCCCAGATGATGTCGGCGTTGTCGTCGGCTTCGCCCTCGATCATACCGATCGCGTCTTCGATCTCACCGAGCGGCATATTCTCGCCGCCGGTGACGTTGATGAGCGCGGCCTTCGCACCGGTGATCGAGTTTTCTTCGAGAAGCTTGTAATCAAGTGCGGCACGCATCGCCTTCGACGCCGCATCCTCACCATTCGCAGTTCCGATTCCCATCAACGCGACTCCTCCGCCACGCATGACGGTCGTCACGTCGGCAAAGTCGAGGTTGATAAGACCGGGATTTGTGATCAGGTCCGTGATGCCTTGAACGGCCTGGAGCAGAATGTCGTCGGCACGACGGAACGCGTCCATCAATGTGATCCGCTCTTCCACTTCGCGAAGCTTCGAGTTGGGGATCGTGATGATCGTGTCGACGCATCCGCGCAACTCAGCCAAACCATTCTCGGCTTGCGTCATGCGCTTCTTGCCTTCAACACTAAACGGCTTTGTTACGACCGCGACCGTCAACGCGCCAAGCTCGATCGCGAGTGAAGCGACAACAGGTGCAGCGCCGGTTCCGGTTCCACCGCCGAGTCCTGCGGTGACAAAGACCATGTCAGATCCTTCCAGCACGTCAAGAAGTTTTTCATGATCTTCCAGCGCCGCTTCACGACCGACTTCCGGATTTGATCCGGCGCCGAGTCCGCGAGTCGATCTGCCGCCGAGTTGTATCTTCAGCGGCGCCTTCGATGCGTTGAGCGCTTGCAGGTCAGTGTTGGCGACGATGAACTCGACGCCCTTGATGTTCGCCTCGATCATTCGATTGACTGCGTTGCCGCCGCCGCCGCCGACGCCGATGACCTTTATACGAGCGCCGGTGATGGGCGGCTCGTCAATGAACATTTTTATTCCGCTGTTTTTCATTTCAGACCTTACCTGTCAAATAAACTCCCCGTGCAAAGGAGCAAGGTGTTTTTATGGAAATGGGTGAAGTTCGCAGCGACAGATGAGCCCGCAACAATATCTTGTGCTGTTGGCGAATGAGCATACATCATTTGCGATTGAATTCCAACCGTCAAAGAACTATTTATCTGAACTTTTCGCGAAAAGTTTCAAACCACTCCGCGACCTTTCTCGTCGGCGACTTCGAACCGGAATTCATCTCGCGCACCTGCGAGCGCATCGACGAGAGCGCGAGTCCGCACGCGACCGCCCATTCGGGTCGCTGGATCTCGGCGGCGAGTCCGCCGAAGTAAGCCGTCTCAAGAAATCCTAATCGTGTCGGAGCGTCGAAGACTTGCTCCGCGATGTCTACCATTCCGCGCGCCATCGATCCGCCACCGGTGAGAACAACACCACTCGATATCTGTGCACCGGTCCGCGACGTCTCTTGCGCGATATGTTGAAGAAGTTCGACCGCTCGCGGCTGCATGATGTCGCAGAGAATTTCTTTCGAGAGCCCGCGTGTCTCGCTTCGCCCGACCGGGATGATCTCGATCATTTCGTCACGCTCGCCGTCGTTCATGAGGAACGATGCGACGCAACCGTAGTCATGTTTGATCTTGTTCGCTTCCTGGATCGATACCCGCAGACCGACCGCGATGTCCTTCGTGAAGTGCATGCTTCCAAACGGAAACACCGCCGTGTGCTGCACCGCACCGCGACCGAAGATCATCAAGCTCGTTATCTCGGAGCCGATATTCACGAGAGCACAACCGTATTCCTTATCGTCGTCGGTCAACGTACTCTCCGCCGCGGCCAATGGCTCAAGCATCATCCGTTCGACATCGAGTCCCGCACGACGCACCGCCTTCTCAAGATTTTGTCGCCCCGCGCTAGGTCCGGTAACGATGTGAACAAGGCACTCGAGTCGAGCACCGCTCATCCCGACCGGTTCAGTTATCCCGTCCTGACCATCGATGATGAACTCTTGCGGCAGTCGACTAAAGATCTCCCACCCGGACGGCAAGGGCATCGCGCTTGCCGACTCGATCGCCCGCTCAACGTCTTCTTCGGTTATCTCACGACCAGCGCCGGCAACCGCCACAACGCCGTTCTTATTTTCACCGCGGAAATGTTCTCCTGATAGGTTGACGATCGCGGACATGATGTCGAGACCGCTCACGCGCTCGGCCTCACCTACGGCGCGACGCACCGATTCAGCGACAGCCTCAGCTCCGGTGACGATCCCGCGCCGCAATCCCTTCGACTCGGCCGCGCCGATCCCGACGATGTTCATCCGGCCGCCATCGCCCGGCTCGCCGACGACGCATCGAACCTTGCTCGTTCCTATATCCAGCCCAATGGCTTTAATGTCACGACTCATACTTTACGGACGACAAACTTTAGTTTGTCGGAAGAAGAAGAACAAACTAAAGTTTGTTCTCCGTTCTATTTCCAGCCCAATGGCTTTAATCTCACGACCCATACTTTACGGACGACAAACTTTAGCTTGTCCGAAGAGTTTGTTCTCCGTTCTATTTCTTCCTCGGAGCTAAGATCATGTTCGTTCCGACGAGATTTACCGCCTCGAACGTCTCGCCCTTTCCAACGATCGCATTGATCCCGCGTTTCAGATAATCACCAAACTTCTCACGCCCCAGGGCGATCGAGACCTGCGTTCCCGAATCCTCTATCACCGCACGCGGTTCGCGGACGTCACTTAGATCAACCGCTAACACACGCGACGACAAATTGAATTCGGTCCACTCGGAGAGCATCTTTTGGTACAACTTCACACGCTCGACATTCTCCTTTCCCGCGGCTTCCGACTTCTGCTCGTTCCAGCCCATCATCATGAATGGCAACGTGGGCTCGGCTTCTTTCGCCGGAGCGATCACGAAACCGTCTGCGTCGATCAGCATGTTCCCTTCCGACGTCTTTACGATCGCCTGCGGAACTTTCTCAAAGACGTGCACGCGGATACCGTCAGGCAACACGCGCGAGACCGACGCCGACTTAACGAACTGAACCTTTTCGAGCTTCTCCTTCAACCCCGGAAGGTCGGCGTTCCAAACCCCGCTCTTCTCCGTCTGCATCTCGACAATACGGCGAATATCTCCTGAAGAAGAGCGTTCGGCACCACGGACATCGATCTTCGCTACGTGGAAGAAGTCCGAGGCCGTCACGGTTTGATAACCGAGGAAACCTATCGCGACGAGACAGATGAGGATGCAAAAGCTCAAAAAGAGCGGCAGCATAAAAGCTCGTGCCCGGCTCGGCGTTTTTGAACCGCGTGACTTCGCCGCCGGCTTATTCTTCGGTGTCTGTCGAACTTTCGCTTTGGCTGATTTCGTGTTTTTCATACGAGTTCAGTACTAGTTCTTTTTTAGTTCCTCCAGGATCTCTTCCGATAAACGCGTAACACTTCCCGCACCGAGCGTGATCACAAGGTCTCCTTCCAAAAGATCGGTTGCGACTCTCGTCGCGGCAGTATCGATGTCGCCGATGTAGGTCGCGTTCTTGTGACCGAAGCGACGGATATTCTCCGTCAGCACCTCGGCTGTTATGCCCTCGATCGGCGATTCACTCGCGGCGTATATGTCGAGAACATAAAGAACGTCGGCGTTATTGAACGCGAGAGCAAACTCATCGAATAGCTCCTGTGTTCGCGAATAACGGTGAGGCTGGAAGACCACAACAGTGCGTCGCCCTCCCGAACTGTTCTTCGCCGCCGACAATGTCGCGAGGATCTCAGTCGGATGATGACCGTAATCGTCGACCACCGTGATCCCCTTCGCCTCTCCCTTGAACTGAAACCGCCGGTTCGCATTCTTAAAGGTGCCGAATGCTTCGGCGATCTTCTCAAACGGCACATCGAGTTCGAGTGCGACGGTGGTCGCAGCAAGAGCGTTATAGACGTTGTGCTTTCCGGGAACCGGCAGGGCAATGTCACCAAGGACCTCGGATCCGCGCCACACGGTGAACGTCGAACCAAATGTATCGTTGTATCGAATGTCGTGTGCCGAGACATCGGCCTGTGCGGTCATTCCATAAGTGACGCGACGGCGGCGAATGTTCGGAATGATCAACTGAACGTTCGGATCGTCAAGACAGATGATCGCCGCACCGTAGAACGGAACCTTATTTACAAAGTCGGTGAAGCACTGGACGACGTCTTCCATGCCCTTGTACGACTCCATGTGTTCCTTATCGATATTCGTCACGACCGCGATCGTCGGGTAAAGCATTAGGAAACTGCGATCGCTCTCGTCCGCCTCGGTCACAAACCATTCCGACGCACCGAGCTTCGCATTCGAGCCAAGAGTGTCGACGACGCCACCGATCACGCTTGTCGGATCAACACCCGCATGACCGAGGATCGTCGCGACCATCGATGTTGTCGAGGTCTTCCCGTGGGTTCCGGAAACCGCGACGGCGTACGGCTTGAGAGTCATCAACTCCGCCAGCATCTCGGCTCGCGGGATCACCGGGATTCCTTTTTCTTTAGCAAGGACCACTTCGGGATTGTCCGGGCGAACGGCGGATGAGTAAACGACGACTTGTGCATCGCCAACATTCTCCGCGGCGTGTCCCTCAGAAACCTTCAGTCCCATTGCCTCGAGCCGGTCGGTATTCTTCGACTTCTTCGCGTCGGAGCCCGAGACAACGAATCCGAGATTGCACAGCACCTCCGCGATGCCGCTCATACCGATACCGCCGATCCCAATGAAATGAATTCTTTTTACGTGTCTGAACATGTCGCGTACGACAGGCTGTTAGCCTGTCGGCGACGGCCTAACAGGCCGTCGTACTAATCCCTCAATAATATCCACCGTCACTTCCGCCGCATCTGCTCGTGAAAGTTTCCTTGCCGCGTCTTCCATCTTCTCGATCTCTGTCGGAGACGATACCAAACCAGTTATCTCGCGAGCGAGCGACGCTCCGTTGAGTTCGTTCTGCAGGATCATCCGTGCAGCACCGGCGTTTACCATGGCCTCGGCGTTCTTCCGCTGATGATCGTCAGCGGCCGTCGGAAGCGGGACCATGATCGATGCCCGACCGGCCGCTGCAAGTTCGGCGCATGTCGTCGCACCCGCACGACAAATTATCAAATCGCTCTTTGCGAACTGCGTCACCATATCCGAGATGTATGGCCTCACATCCGCGTCGGTCATTCCTGCGCCGTTGTACGCGTCACGGATCTTCTGAAACTCCGCGTCGCCGGTCTGGTGAGTGATCACAAGCTTGAGCGATGCAAGTTCGGGCAACGCCTCGATCATTGCGTCGTTGATCGCACGTGCTCCCTGCGATCCGCCAAAGATCAAAAGTCGGACCGCCTCGCTCGACTCGTTCTCCGCGATCTCAAAGAACTCTTTTCGAACCGGGTTACCGGTTACGACCCCTTTCTTTCCGAAGTACGGCACCGCTTCTTCGAACGTCAGTGCAGCTTTGTCGACAAACATCGCGAGACGTCGGTTCGTGAATCCGGGCAAAGCGTTCGAATCCATGACGAGTGTCGGGATCCGCATGAACGCAGCCATCATAAGCACCGGTCCGGATACATAACCGCCCGCCCCTACGACCACGTCCGGCTTGAACTCCCGAAGCAACTCCACGGCTTCGAAAAAACTTTTCGGCAGGACGGCGAGTCCTTTAAGCTTACCCGCGAGCCCGACGTTCTTGAGACCCGCACTATTTATCAAAGAAAGCTGAAAACCGTTATCCGGAACGATCCTGGTTTCAAGTCCGCGGCTTGTGCCGACGAACAAGACTTCGGAGGTCGCGTCACGCCGCATGATCTCCTTCGCCACGGCGATACCGGGATAAATGTGCCCGCCCGTTCCGCCGGCGGCGATAAGAACTTTCATCATTCGGACAGCAAACTCTAGTTTGCTGATTGCTTGAACAAACTAAAGTTTGTTTTCCTTTCGGCCCTTCTTTCTATGAACGACCTCTTCGTTCACTTCCCGCACGCCGCCCGCGCTCTGCGAGATATTCAGCAGGATACCGACCGCGACCAGCGTCACGATCACCGACGAACCGCCGTATGAAATAAACGGCAGCGGAATTCCCTTTGCAGGAAGGATCGATATCACGACGCTGATATTAAAAAGCGCTTGCACGATAATGCCGGTAATGAGTCCGATGCCGAGCAACATTCCAAACCGGTCCGGCGCAAGCAATGCGGCTCGAGCACCACGCCACAGTAAGAGACCGAATGCGAAAACGACGGTCAGCGTTCCGATCAATCCGAACTCTTCTCCGACCACCGAAAAGATGAAATCGGAATATGGATACGGTAGGTAAAACAATTTCTGCTGTCCCTTTGCGAAGCCTTCTCCAAGAACGCCACCCGAACCGATCGCATATAGCGACTGCACCACCTGATAGCCCGCGCCATCCGCAAACTTGAAAGGATCGAGAAACGCCATCAAACGCTGCACCCGCCACGGAGCGAGGAGGATCGCGGCGACACCACCCACGAGCATTACCGCGGCGACTGAACCGATATGAACCAGCTTCGCACCCGCCGCAAAATATACAACACCGAATACTACACAGAGAACGATCGTAGTCCCGAGATCCGGTTCGAGAAAGACGAGCCCCACAAGCAACGAAAGAGCGCCGATGCAAGGAATGACTGTCGAACGAAGATCGCCGACGGTTTTCTCGTTCTTCGTGAGAAAGTATGCGAGGAACAGCGGCAACGCGATCTTTGCAAGCTCCGACGGTTGGAACGAGAATCCGCCAAAACGTATCCACCGGCTCGCACCATTGATCTGCGGGAAACCGAACACCGCGACGAGGCACAGTACAGTTACTGCGAAAACGCTGTAGACGAACCAAGCTTCTTGATAGCGTCGGTAATCAACACGGCTCGCAACGAACATTCCAACCAAACCGACCGCGGTGAAAGCGAACTGCTTATAGAAATACGTGAACTGGCTCTCACCACCGGTTTCATTCTGCGAGATCATCGCGGACGCGCTGTACACCATCATCGTGCCGAAGAGCGCGAGCCCGGACGCGATGGCGAACATGTACCAGTCAATTCGATGTCGAGTGTTTGTCATAAACGGAGGACAAACTTTAGTTTGTCGCATTTTCAACAAACTGAAGTTTGTTGTCCTTTACCGCCTTCTTAAAAACTTCGCCCCGATGCTCGAAACTCGTGAACATATCAAAACTTGCACAGGCCGGTGCGAGCAGAACCGCGTCGCCGGGTTTTGCTGCTTCGAAACTTCGTCTGACCGCATCCTCCATAGAACCGGCCCGGATGATCTCGGCATGTCCGCGCAACTGCGACTCGATATTGTCGGCGTCCTCTCCGATTAGTACGACCGCACGCACCGAACTTTCGATCAGATCGATGAGAGGTGCGTAGGGCGCGTTCTTTCCTCGTCCGCCGAGAATCACTATCGTTTTTCCGTCCCC
>DATEOJ010000504.1:0-6159 GCA_035274235.1 Pyrinomonadaceae bacterium | reverse complement strand
GTGCCTTGCTTCTCTTTTGGGAACCATTTCGATGTGAAGCCCACTCCGACCGGGAACGTCGTTCCGGCGACGCCGAGAAGTAAACCGAAGGCGATAAGCTGGGGATAGCTATTCGAAAGACCAATGGCGGCGGCCGGTATCGCTGAGAAGACAAGAAGCGCGGAGAAGACGAGTCGTCCGCCAAAACGGTCGGCGAGTAAACCGGCGAACAGTCGTCCGACCGAACCAAGCAGAACAGGTACGGCGATCATCACGCTCTTCTGTGTCGCCGTTAGCCCGTAGAGTTGGGTGAAAGTCGGGGCGAGCGCCGCGACGAGTCCCCAGACTGCGAATGAAACCGCGAATGCCGTGGTTGAAAGAAAGAGCGCTCGTTTCGCACCGGCTCTTGTCTCGACCGACTCAACGGTCGGTATATTATTCGTCAAAATCTCTTGGTTGGTGCTCATCGCATTTTTTGCAGTTGAGTTCTAGACCGATGCGCGAGGTGCGACCGGTTTTGGTCTGCGTCCATTCGCGGTTTGTCAGCGGCGGATCGTGACGGACGTGTTGATAGTGACCGCACTCGAGCTTTGCCCGCCAATGTTGCTCAGCGTCCTGATCGAACCCAACGATCTTCCTGTTCATCGTCGGCCCTGCAGGTTCGATTTCGGCGTCGTCGGCTTCCACCAAAGGAAGATCGTCAACGCGATGACCCAGCAAACTCCGGACGCGATCACTAGTGGAATAAGCTGCTTGAAATCTCCCGCGAGAGCCGCTTCGATCGTCGCGGAGAGGATCCAGAGCTGCGCGATATTGATCATCACGAGCAGGACGAGTCGTGCTTGCCATATCGCGGAACGACCTTGCGTTGGGTTTTTCTTTTCCGCCGAGTTACGCATTATCGTGTTCTTCGATCTTTCGCATTCCGACCGCCCAAACTTCATTGCCCCTCACTTCGATCTCGATCACGCCGAGCGGTCGCGGCGGCGGACCGTAGAGGACACTGCCGGTATGGACGTCGAATCCTCCTTCGTGACACGGGCACTCAAGCCGATCGTTCTGCTTCGAGTAATAGACGGGACAGGTGAGATGCGTGCACTTCTGTTCGAACGCGTAATACTGACCGTCTGCTGCTCGGATCAGGATCGCGGTGTCGTTATCCCCCGGGTAAAAGAAGTTGAGGGAGTTGCCTGGTTCGAGCGTCGACGAACCTTCGATCATGAGCGGAGCGAACGTCTCCGTTAGTGTTGAGTTGTACGCGAGCTTGCCCGCGAATCCCGCGGAACCGAGGAACAACGCCGTCGAGGTAAGAAAAAGGAAATTGCAAAACTCTCGACGCGTCACCTGAGCCTCGTCATCGCGTTCGTAAGGGAACTCGGCCTGATACGGAGCCGTCGCGACGCGAACGTCTTTCTCATCCGAGAGAACTTTGTCGATTGCCTGTGCCAGATCTGATTTCATCTTTTCTAAAACTCGTTGCTCTTGTCCGACTCTTCGACTTGTGTGTCGATCCAAGATTCTTCCGTCGCCGGACTGCCGTCAGCGATCACACGTCCTTCAAAGACTCCGCAACCATCGACGGTGACTTCATCGGCGTCGGTCGGCAGCATGAGGTAAACACGAGTCTCAACACGCTGGTTGCCGAAGACGTGTGCGTTCACCGGTTTTGTGCGACGCGTCGGCACGACGTCCTCATATTTTCCAAACGTGATCGCACCCGTCGGGCAGACGCTCGCACACATCGGTTTCAATCCTTCCGATGTTCGGTCGTAACACATGTCGCACTTCATTTGAAGATGCATTTCGGAGTTGTACTTCGGGACGCCGAATGGGCACGCGTTGACGCAGTTACGACAGTCTAGACACCGCGGCTTTAGCGCGGACATGACGATGCCGTCCTCGTTCTGTTTGATCGCATCAGCCGGACAGACAAGCGCACACGTGGGTTCATTGCAGTGCATGCAGACGGTCGGCATCGTCGCGGTCGTCTCGCTGCGATCGATGTAGTCGACGAAGATCATCGAGTAGCCCTTGTGCGTGTCGCATTCGCGACAAGCCGCGACACACGAGCGACAGCCGATGCAACGCTGCGGATCGATGAACATTGTCTCCTTCATAGTTAGTCCTTCCTGGTTCGTCGTTCGTTTCTTTGCTCGTTTGTTCGTCTTCGCGGTTTCTTCTTTGCGGCTTTGCGACTTTGCGGGAACCGCGTCGTTGATCGCGTCGGGCTTCGACCGACTAGGAGGGTCCCGCAAAGTCGCAAAGCCGCAAAGAAGAAAAGTCCAAAAACGAAAGACCAATCCAAAATCCAAAATCCAAAATCAGAAAATCATTTCCCCTGCCTCGTCTCACTCAAGCTCGTCCCCTTCCGGCCCTTGCCGAGGATCGGCAACTCACGCGAATGGATCTTCTCGATACGCGCCGCGCATGCTTTGTACTCGGGGATCTTTGACGTCGGATCAAGCTTCGGATTCGTCAACTGATTCGCCGCCAACTGATCACCCCAGTGATACGGGATGAATATCGTGTCGGGGCGAATCGTCTTTACGACCAACGCCGGGAAGACGCCTTCGCCGCGACGCGAAACTACTTTTACACGCTCGCCATCACGGATATCCATCCGTCGAGCGGTTTCGGGATGGATCTCGACATACGGTTCAGGACATTGCTGGACGAGGAATCCGACACGCCTCGTTTGATTGCCGGAAAGGTACTGATAAACAACGCGGCCCGTCGTGAGCGCGAGCGGATACTCGTCATCCGGAACCTCGGCCGGACCCTTGTACTCGATCGCGTGAAACTTCGCCTTTCCATCCGGATGATAGAACCGTTTGTCCTCAAACATCCGCGGCGTACCGGGATGATCTTCCGTCGGACACGGCCACATCACTCCGTACTGCCGGTCGATCTTTTCGTAAGTGATGCCGTAGTAATCGGCGTTGCCACCACGCGACGCGACGCGTAGTTCATCGAAGATCTCGCGCGGTGTGTTGAACTGAAAATATTTTCCACGACCCATCCGATGTGCGATCTCTTTCACGATCCACCAATCGGTTTTTGCTTCTCCCGGCGGGTCGACTGCCTTGTTGATCTTTACGACGCGTGCCTCGCTGTTGGCGGTGACGCCTTCGTCCTCGGCCCAGGTCGTTCCCGGTAACACGACATCCGCGAACCGCGACGATTCGGACATAAAGAAATCGATGTTCACATTGAACTCAAGTCCTTCGAGTGATTCGCGAATTCGATTTGTGTCGGGCAGCGAGACCATTCCGTTGTTGCAGAGCGAGAGAAAACCTTTGATCTTTCCCTCGCGCATCAAGTCGAACATTTCGACGACCGACACACCGGCTTGAGGAAGTTCGTCTTCGGGTAGACCCCAGACCTCGCAAACGTGTTTACGATGTTCGGGATTGTTGATCGAACGCTGCCCGGGAAGTTGATCCGCCTTTTGTCCATGTTCGCGACCACCCTGTCCGTTACCTTGACCGGTGATCGTTCCATAACCCCGACCTGGTTCTCCGATCTTGCCGGTCGCAAGGACGATGTTGATGTAACTGAGTACATTGTCGACGCCGTTGGTGTGATGTTCGATGCCCCGTGCGTGCATGATCATCCCGGTCTTCGCCCGGCCGTATAGCAAACCCGCCGCTTCGATCTTTTCGGCCGGGACGCCTGAGATCTTTGAAGCGACATCCGGGGTGTACTTCTCGACGACGGCTCGAGTCGCATCCCAGTCGTTCGCATGATTCGCGATGAACTCTTCGTCGATCAAGCCTTCTCGAAGAATCACGTTCAGCATTCCGTTCGCGACCGCGACATCGGTTCCCGGTTTGAGTTGCAGATGAAGATCGCCTTGGCGTGCAGTCGCGGTCTCGCGCGGATCGATCACGATCCACGTTCCACCGTTGTCGCGTTGTTGCCAGAGAAACTTGTTGAGCACCGGGAACGTTTCGGCGCAATTGGAGCCGGCAATCATCAAGACTTCCGCGAGCGGAATGTCGGCCCACGGATTCGCCGCGCGGTCGACGCCGAACGCTTTGTTGTTTCCCGCGGCGGCGGACACCATGCAGAGACGACCGTTGTAATCGATGTATCTCGTTCCCAAGCCGGCACGTGCAAACTTGCCCATCACGTAGGTCTTCTCGGTGGTGAGCGATGAACCGGAATAGACGCCGATCGAATCGTTGCCGTACTTCTCTTGCAGCTCTTTGAACTTCGACGCGATGAGATCGAGTGCTTCATCCCACGACGCTTCTTCGAACAACCCGTTGCGTTTGATCAGCGGGTGAAGCAGACGGTCGGGGTGATGGGTCTGGAGATAGGCGGTAACACCTTTTGGACAGAGACGCCCTTCATTGACGGGAAAGTCGTAACGCGGTTCGAATCCGACAAGCTTGCCCTTCTCGACGAGCAGATTCATCCCGCACTGCACCGCGCAGTAAGGACAGTGGGTCGGAACGACGCGGTCGATAACGCGGTCGCCGCGCCAACCGCCGTCCGGTGCATCGTGAAGATGCGGACCGAATCGTTCGATAATGTTGTCCAGGTTTTCGACCTTGCTCATAATTCGGGGCGGTTGCGAAGATTTACCGCAGATTGCGCTGATGACGCAGATCTCTTTTCGTGTGACGTCGTTTGAGTTAGCGGTTCCCCTAATCACGACTGACTGGAACCACAAACTCACACGAAATCAAACGAAATAAGAAGAGAACCGCAAGTCATACGAGCCACACGAAAGAAGCACAGAACTAAAATCAGCGTTATCTGCGTCATCTGCGGTTAACTACGTCGTCTTCCTCGACTCTCGTTCCCATAAACACGCGTTCCTTCGAGTCCGTAACGCCGGCGTAGGCTAGCCCGCGCATTACGCGTTTGCATCGAGGACAGTAGTCCTGGAGCGTGTTGCCGTTAGACAGGCGGTAATCGAAACCGAGTTCGTCCACCACGTTCTTTAGATCGTCGATCCAAATTTTCCCGATAAACATCGTTCCGCATCTCGGACACACAGCTTGCTCCATCTCCTGCGATCGCCGTTGGTAAAGTTCGACACCGATCGAAGCCGGCCGCTGGACGATGTGAAACAACTTTCCGAACGGCAGGTAGAACAGCGTCATGATCACCGTCGCCTGATGCAGAAGCGAGATGAACGAATACATATACCCCGCAAACCAAATGCTCGACGCCGTTAGCATCAACCCCGACACCGAGATCGCGATCAACAACAAGTGTGGTGTGAAGTCGAGAAGGAACGATTGATAAGCGATGGCTCCGCGATCCTTCAATCGGCGGTGAATCGCCAACGCACAGCCGATGATCACCATGATCGCGGTGAAGTCGAGAGCGTGGAAGGTCAGCCAGGCGATAAGGCTTCGACCGTCCATCAACTGCAAAGGAAATCCGAAGAGATACGCTCGATATCCGAGCTCGCCCTCGAGTTTGAAGTGGACCCAACCAAACGCCAGCGGGAACGTGATCGCAGCGGAGAGGATGCAGCCCCACATGATCAGGAAGTGAGTCAACCAGCGGACGAATCCGCGATTAAATATGAACTTTTGCGCGACGAGATTTGTGCCGATGGTCTCGGCTGCGGTTACTGTGTTGGAAAAAAGTTTCTTTCGGTCGCGAAAGAGTCGCCAACCGCGGAGCCAGTAAGTTCTTGTCGCGGGTCGTTGCAGCCATATCGCGTATCGAAAGACGATAGCACCGAGTGCGACAACGCTGGCGATGGTGTAACCGAAAAGCGCGGAGTCGAAATGTTCGAGGCGGCGCGAGCCGATGATCACAAGTGCAGTGAGGATTCCGGAGGCCAGGATCCCAAGATACGTGGGACGCCGGTAGTCGACGTTTTCCGCGAAAGCGCTTGCAGCCATATCTTTTTGGACACCTAAAACGAGGCTTGTTCAGGCCCAACTTATATCAGACCGAAACTAAAATCAAAGTTTTCTCATGAACATCTACTGCGATGGTATCGGGTGAGCGCTCGCGGTGTCGTGATGACTGTCACATTCTGTCGGCTGGACGAAAAAAGATCTGCACGAGTCAGAAAAGAGAGCGGTAGCGACCTGGTTACCCCTTAGACACCACGGTCCGGCGGGAAACCCGGTCGCTACCGCTCCCGCTTCTGACGTGTGCCGCACGCCTTGAAGAAATCCTCCCGCGGCGCAGAAACCGCCCGGAACT
>DATEOJ010000503.1:0-10052 GCA_035274235.1 Pyrinomonadaceae bacterium | reverse complement strand
GTTCCTCAACCGCTTTCGCCTTCTTCTTCAGTACTTTTGTTTTGACCGCCGGTGCCGCCGTCGCTTCGTCCTCGGGTTCCAATGTCGGCTCCTCGATGACGACCTCCGGCACCTCGACCGGTGTTTCGGTCTCGACGACTTCCTCAACGGGCTCGTCGGCAATGGCCTCTTCAGCCTCAGACTTCTTTGCGGCCTTAATAACCTTGATCCCACGCTTTGGCGCGACTTCCGTTTTCGGGAAGTACTTGATACGGACTTTCTCCGCCAGTTCCGCGCTCACCGAATTAGACGGCACGCTGACATCTGCACCTTCTCGGCGCAGATCTTCCATCACGCGCTTAGCGTCTTGCTTTAGCTCGCGTGCCAGATCGTAAATCCGGATTTTCTTACCCATGGGCATAATTATTTTCTAAACCGAGCACCCCGCCCGCTGTATGAACGCCTCGCTTAACCCTGTGATTCCGCGTCCTTGTCTTCGCCGTCTTCGGTCGCTGACGCTTCCGGCTCCGCAGCCTCAGTTTCGTCTGCCACTTCTTCGGTCGCATCGGTCTCAGTAACCGCCTCTTCGACGACCTCGGACTCAGCAGCCTCGACCGAAGTCTCCGCTTCTTCCGAGACGACTTCCGTTCCGGCGTCTTCGACATCTTCCGCTTGAACGTCGTTAGTTGCGTCCTCCGCCGTTTCGTCCGCCGAAGGTACTTCAGAAGCGTCACCCGCTTCGGCACCCTCTCCGTCTTCCGGATCAACCGCTTGATTGCGCGCCTCGACGATAGAAGTCGCCGAAGCAATGATCGCTTCCGCTTCGTCAAGACTGACATCGAGGTAATCGACGATGTCGTCGACCGTCATAGCAGCCAGCGCTTCAACGTCCTCGATCCCCTTCTCCGCAAGAGTTTCAGCCTGCGATGGCGAAACACCTTCAAGCACAGTGATCGGGACGGCTTCGCCTGACGCCATCATCTTGCCCATCTGTTTCGCGATCTCTTTCTTCAGCTTCTCTTCGCTGACAATGTCGATATCCCAACCGACCAGACGCGTTGCAAGACGGACGTTCTGTCCTTTCTTACCGATCGCGAGACTGAGTTGATCCTCTCCAACGATCACTTCCATCTTGCGTTTATTGATATCGGTGATTCGTACCTGCGAAACCTTCGCCGGCGAAAGAGCATTCGCCGCAAAAACGGACGGCTCGTCCGACCATTCGATGATGTCGATCTTCTCGCCGCGAAGTTCTTTGATGATCGACTGCACGCGCGAACCCTTCATACCAACGCACGCGCCTACCGGATCGACGTCCTTCTCGTTCGAAGCGACTGCGATCTTTGCTCGATCGCCCGGTTCGCGGACCGCCGACTTGATCACGACCGTATCGTCGTAGATCTCCGGCACTTCCATTTCGAATAGACGCTTGATGAGCTCGGACGAAGCTCGCGAAACCTTGATCTGCTGTCCCTTCTGATCTTTTGTGACATCAACGATGGCGACGCGGATTCGCTCGCCCTGGTTCCACATCTCGCCACGCGACTGCTCGCGCTTAGGAACGATCGCCTCGAGATTGTTTCCGAGATCGATGATCATGTCACCGCGTTCGAAGCGCTTTACCGTTCCATTGATCAATTCGCCTTTGCGATCGACATACTCCTCGTAAACTTTTTCGCGAATCGCTTCGCGCACTTTCTGCACCAGGATCTGTTTTGCCGTCTGCGCTGCGATGCGTCCCATCTCTTCCTGCGGAAGCGGGATCTGCAACATGTCGCCGATCTCGATCTCGTCGCCTGCCATCTCCTGCGCCTCTACGAGCGAGAGTTCGGCTGAATCGTTCTCGACCTCTTCAACAACCGTCTTTTGCAGCGAGATCTCTATCGCCCCTTCTTCGGAGTTCCAGTCAACCTGAATGTTGTCTCCGGTCTTGTCTTGTGTCTTGAACTGCTTGCGCGCCGCGGCCTTGACCGCATCTTTCATGGCCTCTATGACCATGTCGCGATCCAACCCTTGTTCGCTGCACAAAGCTTCAATACTCTGTCCGATCGATGATGTCATAATTACTAACCGCGTAGCGCCGCAGCCGGCTAACGCTTCTTCTTAAATTCGTCCGCGAGATCTACCTTCAAATTCGCCTTTTCTACTTTCTCGAACGGGATGCGGACGGCACCGTTCGTTCTGTCCTCAAACACGATCTCGGTTCCTTCCACCGCCTCGATGCTTCCGTTGAAGTTCGCTTGACCAGCGATTGGTTCAACCGTCTTCACCTTCGCTTTCTTCCCGACGAACCGAATAAAATCGTCAAGCTTGAACAGCGGGCGGTCGAGACCGGGCGATGAAACTTCAAGCACGTACGCGGAGGGGATAAAGTCCTCGGCATCGATGACCGACTCCATGGACCGGGAAACGTTGGAGCAATCGTCTATCGTTACTCCCTCCGGCTTATCGATATAGATCCGGACCGTTCGCTGACCGCGGTTCCCGACGACCTCCGAGTGAACGAATTCGACGCCGTTTTCCTTGGCCGCTTTATCGGCTATCTTGTCAATTTTCTCGACGATGGACCTGTCTTGCATCGTTTTAAAGCCAAAATAAAAAGTGGGCACGAAACCCACCCAACACGTCCCACGCATTGCAGGAAAGCGAAAGTATATAACAAAGCTAAGAAGTATTACAAGCTACTTATCCCTGGTCGAATGCAACACGGGCCGCACCTAGGATGCCGGCCGAATCGCCCAAAGATGCTTGTATTAAGCGTACGCGGCGGCCCGGATGCTTGAAGGCGCGGGTAGCAATTTCCGTGTTGATCGAGTGGATAAAGAGGTCCCAACCGCGTGCGACACCGCCGCCGATAACGATGAGCTCCGGATTCAGGACGTTCACCAAGCTCGCGAGACCAAGACCGAGGTAACGACCCATATCGCGAAAAATCCCGATCGCGACCTGATCACCGGACTTCCCGGCGCCATAGACGCCCGCGGCCGTCAGTGGCCGGTCTCCGTCTAAGGTAAAACCACGCTCCTTAGCCATCCGAATGATCGCCGTCGCCGAACCGTACTGTTCAAGACAGCCGTGACTTCCGCAGCCGCATTGAACACCATCCGGCTCGACGCAGATATGTCCGACCTCGCCGGCTGTTCCATCGGCGCCTCGAAATGGCTCGCCGTTTAGTATCAAGCCTCCGCCGACGCCGGTTCCGAGTGTGATGAAGATCGAATGCTCTGCCTCCGCCGATGCTCCCAACCAATGCTCGCCGATCGCAGCGGCCATTGCGTCGTTCTCGAGGACGACCTTGAGGCCGAGAGAGCTCGAGAGGTTTGCGGCGAGAGGATGCGAGTTGAGCTCCGGCAGATTGGGCGAGCTAAGTATAAGGCTCTCACGGTAGTTAACTAACGCTGCGAGAGCCAGACCAAATGCTACGGGACGACATTTATCGGAAACGGCTTCGATGCAGGAGAGCGCCGCAGTATGGATCGCGTGCTCGATGTCGGAGATATCTCCGGTCTGCGGCGTGTCGACAGAAAGGCGATGCAGGATCGACCCGTCGTTCGCGACCACCGCGACGCGAAGGTTAGTTCCTCCGACATCGCCCGCTAGTACGCATGAGGTTTCGGTCATTCAGGCGTTACCGTTTCGGTCGTTCGTTCTCGGGTACGTTGCGATAGACGTCTTCGAACTTTGCGTAACCGTCCTTAATGACAGTGTCCATAAGATTGTTCTTATCGACGACCGTCACCTCGAGAAGAATCGCCGGAACTTCTTTTCCTCCAAGCTGATCGTTCTTGAACAGTGTGGTCGAGAGAGGTTCCTTCTTCGCCAACTTGATAGCCGCTTCGACCGCCTGACTCGCAAGCGGAATGATCGGCTTGTAGACCGTCATCGACTGCTTACCTTCAGCGATATTCTGCAACGCCTCAAGTCCTGCGTCCTGACCGGTGACGAGGATCTTTCCCGCCAGGCCTTTCTTCGAGAGAGCCGAGATAACACCACCCGCCATGCCGTCGTTCGAGACTACAAACGCCTGAATGTTGTCGTTCTCTTTTGTGAGGCTGTTCTCGGCGAAGTTGAGGGCGAGGTCGTTCTTCCAGTCCGGAATCATCTGATCGGCAACTATCTTGATATCACCCTTGTCGATCGCCGGCTGCAGAACCGCAAGCTGTTCTTTCTTCATGATATGAGCGTTGTTGTCTGTCGACGCTCCATAGACCATCACGTAGTTACCTGTCGGCTTATGCTGGAGGGCGTATTCCGCGATCTTGCGACCGATGACCGGCACCTGGTGTGAAATGTAAAGGTCGATCTTGTCGGAGTTGATGAGCCGGTCATAGCTGATGACCGGGACGCCCTGGGCCTTGGCTTTCTCTACCATCGCCGCCGCTTCGGTGGCTTCCTGCGGCGCGATCACGAGGACGTCAACTCCTTGAGTTAGAAGGTTGTCGACATCATTCGCCTGACGGCTCGAGTTGTTGTCCGCGACCGTAACGACGCACTCGACGTTCATCTTCGCGCAGTGCGCTTTGAACGCTTCGTTGTCTCGCTGCCAGCGCTCTTCCTTTACGGTGGCCATTGCGAACCCGATCCTTACCTTCTTATTCGGATCGCTAACCTTATTTGTTTGTGAGGTTGAGGTCGTATTGTTGTTTGAAGGCATCGTGCACGCAATAGATGCGAATGCGATAGCCGTTAAGAGAAAAGCCAGAACTTTCATGTAAATAGCTCCTTGATCGTGAGTCAGGTTTTTCCCAATTAAATCAGAAACGCGCTGAGTCGGCAAAAGAGCGGTCGGGGGCATCTCGTCAGAGGGCGCCGTGATGGCATTTTGGACGTCCTTCGAGGGCGCAAAACGGGGCCTTTCCAGAGACCCTTTGACGGGCCAAAAAAAATCTTGAAAATCTCTTTAAAAGGACGAGCGAACTGTGATATAAGTATCTATCAAATCTCAGCTTAGAAGTTTCGTAAGCACTGCAAAGGTTTCTTTTTTTGGTTTTTGCACCGCAAGGGTCGTTTTTATTGACATCACACCTTGATTCGTGTAAAAGATTGAAAGGTTTGATTTTTTGAAATTATTTGAATTTTGGGCGATACAAGAGGAGAGATATGAATAGCAAACTGTGGATCCGAAAAGCACTCTCTTTGTGCTTATCTGTTGCGATTCTCGCGACGTACTCAATGGTTGCCTTGGCGGCTCCTGGTAAGGCAGCCGGCGAACTTACGGTTTCCGGAAAGAATATTAATGGCGAGACCCCGTTTGTGTTTGTCAACGGAGACACCGCCCGAAGTGGACGTTCGGTATTTTCTGGCAGTACAATCACGACGCCTGAAACCGCTTCCGCAGTATTGAACTTGGGTAAATTTGGAAAGATCGAACTCGCTCCGGCAACCTCACTAACGCTCACTTTTGACAACAAAGGAATTTTTGGCGATCTAACCTCTGGAAAGGTCACGGTCCTTGGAGCAAACGACAGCGTTGCTATCAAGACCATCAACGGAAAAACTGTTCAGGTAGCTGCAGGCCAATCGGTGTCCGCGTCGGGTAAAGCCCAAGACGATGACGACGACGACGATCATGACGGCAGCGGTTGGTGGATCTGGGCGGCTATTTTTGGCGGCGCTGCGGTCGGGCTTGTTTGGACGGCGCTTAGCGATAGCGACATTCAGGTCGGTAGCGGTGGAACCGTTATCAGCCCTATTCGCTAAAGCTTGCAACTTTCCCTGGTTCATCCGGGGGAATGTTTTTATAGGATTGTTACAGGAGGATATTAAATCAAATGCTCGGCAAAAATTGCTTTCAAAAAATAACGACATCGATAACTGCCGTGGCGGTGCTGTGTGTCTATTCAATGGTCGGCCTTGCCGCATCAAAAGATCTCACGGGAGAGATTAGCGTCACCGGCCAGGTGACCGTGAACGGACAGTCCGCAGTGTCGAATACGACAATCGTTTCGGGTAGTACGGTCGTTACCGGTCCGGATTCGAGCGCAGTTATCAGTCTTGGCAAGACCGGGAGAATTGAGGTCCTCGCCGATTCAAATATTGTTCTCAACTTCTCTGACACGAGTATCGTCGGCATTCTCGATTCTGGTAAAGCGCGAGTTGCTAATGCAGCAGGCGTTTCCACCACCATCACGACCAAGGACACGACTGTGATCGCGGACGTTGCACAGGCCGATAACTTTACGGTTGAGGTTGAGTGTTCGCATACGCACGTTGACACGACCTCGGGTCTCGTGACGATGCGCGAAGGTTCATCGGACAAGCAGGTGGCCGCCGGTACGAACGCGACTGCCGGAAACCTTGCTCAGACAGGTTGCAAGCCGTGCTTGCGTCCGGACTCTGCTCCGCCGGTGCGCGTAGCAGGATGGCCGTGGCTTCTCGCAGCCGCAGCTGGCGTTGCCGGTATCGTCATTCTCCTTGGCGGTGGTAACGATGTTGAGCCGGGTGGTCATGTGATCGTCGTTAGCCCAACTCGCTAATCATTAATCAAGTCCTTTCAGGTATGCGGGTCATATGAAAATGTGACCCGCATAATTTTGTTTGTTTTCCGGTTGAACGAGAGGGTGTTTATTTGTAGTCTTTATCTTTTATTGAATTATGCATATTGCAGTCATTGGCACCGGTTACGTCGGTTTGGTCACCGGTGCATGTTTCGCGGAATTCGGCGTCGATGTCACGTGTGTTGATGTCGATATAACAAAAATTGAAAAACTCAACAACGGCATCATCCCGATCTATGAACCGGGACTCGATCAGATCGTTGAAAAGAACGTAAAAGACGGACGACTCCACTTCACTACCGACATTGCCTCGGCGGTTCAAGGTGCTCAGGTTGTCTTCCTCGCCGTGGGAACTCCGCCAAAAGCGGATGGCTCACCGGACATGAGCTACTATCAGCAGGCGGCAAAGGACGTCGCCGAAGCGATCAACGGTTACAAGGTTCTCGTCACGAAATCGACGGTGCCCATCGGAACCGGGAAATGGCTTCGTGATTTCGTCGCTGCAAATCTCAAAATAGAAACTGATTTCGGAGTCGCGTCGAATCCCGAGTTCCTTCGTGAAGGTGCGGCGATCGACGACTTTATGCGTCCTGACCGCGTCGTTATCGGTAGCAACGAGGCACAGGCGATCGAGGTCATGAAAGAGTTGTACCGTCCGCTCTACCTGATCGAAACTCCGATCGTCATCACTTCCCTCGAAGCAGCGGAGCTGATCAAGTATGCGGCGAATGCATTCCTCGCAACTAAGATCACGTTCATCAACGAAGTCGCGAACCTTTGCGACGCGATCGGCTGCGATGTCCATGACGTCGCACGCGGCATGGGAATGGATAACCGCATCGGCAGAAAGTTTCTGCATCCCGGACCCGGCTACGGCGGTTCGTGCTTCCCGAAAGACACACGTGCTTTGACGACTGTCGCGGATCAGTTCGGCGTCGAGACGCGGATCGTCGACGCGGTGATCGAAGCCAATGAACGTCAACGCGACGCGATGATCCCGAAGATCGAGAAGCTCGTCGGAGATCTCAATGGCAAGAAGATCGGCGTCCTCGGGCTTTCTTTCAAACCCGAGACCGATGACATGCGTGAGTCGCCTGCGATCGAGATCCTTCACACGATGGTGGAGCGTGGTGCGACCGTCAGGGCATTCGACCCCGTAGCAATGGACGAAGCGAAACACTTCATCAACGGCATCGAATACGCTGAGGACGAATACGACGCGATCGACGGTGCTGACGCACTTGTGATAATCACCGAGTGGAACCAGTTCCGTGCACTCGATATGGAAAAGGTCAAACAGCTTTTGAAGGCGCCGAAGATCGCCGACCTTCGAAACATTTACGAGCCGGCTGACATGCGTGAGCTTGGCTTCGAGTACATCGGCGTCGGCCGCTAGTTTTCGCGGGAGCGGATCTTCACCCGCTCCCTTTCATTTCTTATGTCGATCACACCCCGAGTTCTCGTCACCGGCGGCGCCGGTTTTATCGGTTCCAACCTCGCTGACGAATTGATTCGCCAGGGAGCGAAAGTTTCCATCATCGACAACCTTGTCACGGGCTCACGCGAAAATCTTGAAGAGATAGATGGAGACTTTGATTTCTTCGAAGGCGACATCAACGATCCGGACGTACTGGGTCGAGCGATCGCCGATGTCGAAATAATTTTCCACGAGGCCGCTCTCCCAAGCGTTCCGCGATCGGTCGAGAACCCGCGTGAGACTCATGACGCTTGCGTCAACGCTACATTCAATCTCTTAACCACGGCGAAGGATAGCGGCGTCCGTCGCGTTATCTACGCCGCATCAAGCTCGGCCTATGGCGATCAGCAGACGCTTCCGAAAGTTGAAACGATGCGTCCGGAGCCGCTTTCACCTTACGCGGCCGCAAAGCTTGTCGGTGAGTATTACTGCCGAGTCTTCTCGCAAGTTTACGGACTCGAGACGTTTTCCCTTCGGTACTTCAACGTTTTCGGTCCACGCCAGAATCCGTCGTCGATGTACTCGGGCGTGATCTCGAGATTCATCGATGCGTTGATGAAGGGCGACACGCCTGTGATATTTGGTGATGGTGAACAGACACGCGACTTCACCTTCATCGCGAATGTCGTCGACGCAAATATCAAAGCATCGCAAGCAACGAGTGGGATCGGCGAAGTAATGAATGTCGCCAATGGTGAACGCGTGTCCCTGAACGAACTGCTCGCGACACTCAAGTCGATCACCGGCAAGAGCGAAACGAATCCCGAATACCGTCCCGAACGCCGCGGCGATGTTAAGCATTCGCAGGCCGACAATTCCCGAGCAATTGAGTGGCTTGGATATGAAAAGCTAGTTGGTCTTGAAGAGGGTCTGCGTAGAACGATCGAGTGGTGGAGCTCGAGCCGTTTCGCAGGCTAGCACGATCTACTTCCCTGTCGAAAAGACGTCGGCATCGAGTTCGGAATTCACCAACACATCCTTTACCTTAAAGTCCGCGTAAATCGTTACCTGCTCGGTGTCGAATCGTTGTGCGTAACGCTCGGGAACGATGACGCCGTCGACGGTCCGCATCTTGTCGATCGCGACCGATGTCGTCACTACTCTGCCGCGAATCTCATAACTCGAATCGTAGCCCTTGATCTGGTTTGTCTTTTCGTCGAGATAGAAATCGGTGTAATAGCCTTCGGGTGAAGTCATCCGGAATCCCTTCTTTTTCTTTTTCGCATCGGGCAATGGCGTGATCACAAAACCACTCACACCGATCATTGGCAGGACCGGAAGACCGAGCCGGTTTATCGGCGGCAGAGTCATCCCACCCTGAATCGTGGTCGTCGTATTCACACCATCGAAGACCTGCTTGATCGGTTGGAAGGGATTGATCAATTCGAACCGATACTTCTCGCCCGCAAGAACCATCGAGAATGTCGCCGGTATCGCCTGATTGAATGCCGACGTCGTGATATCGACCGAACCGCGAACCACGAGCGACTTCATGTTCTTCAGCTTATCGCCGCCGTGCGCCGCGAGCGCGAGTTTTGCAAGCGCGATCTCAGCGTCGTACTTGGGCGGAGCCGTCGGCGACGATTGCGCAGAAAGGTAACTGGGTGATAAGGCAATTACCGCGAGAAGAAGAACCGATATCGCTTTCATGGAATTCGCTCCAAACAAAAAGAGTGGCGAAGAGTCGACCTTCACCACTCACAATTTATATTAATTCCTTAAAGCCTACCAGCTAAAGCGCGCCTGAAGTTCGATACGTCGGTTAGCAGAACCACCGCCGCCTCCTCCTCCGCCGCCGCCACCGCCGCCGAAGTTGAATCCGCCCGCAGTCGAGGTTGACTGTCCAAAACGGCCAGACGACCAGTTTCCGACCGGCAAGCCATAGTTGACCGTGTTTAGCAGGTTCTGAAAGTTGATGCCCAAGTTCAGATTGTAGGGTTTCCGAACTTCGGGACCACCAAAGAATCCACCGCCTCCGCCCATACCACCGGGACCGCGACCGCCGCCTCCGCCGCCGCCAGCACCGCGACGACCACCACCGCCGCCGCTACCACGACCACCGCCTTGCTGTCCGCCACCGCCTTGAGCAGCGGCTGTCG
>DATEOJ010000502.1:0-5382 GCA_035274235.1 Pyrinomonadaceae bacterium | reverse complement strand
CTAATGCCTTTAGCCGTGGGTGGAGCGTTTCGCGGAGCCCACGGTAAAGTTCAACGTCGCGACCCTGCCGCGTCAGCGGTAGATGAAAAAAGGTGCGACTTGTGGTTGATTCGATGTACCGAAGCTTCGAAAGGTGCACGTACCGCTGACGCGGCACATCGTCTTGTTATCGTCTTACCGTGGGCTCCGCGAAACGCTCCACCCACGGCTAAACGCATCTGACCGCTACGCGGCCGAAAACCGAAGACCGAAGACCGAAGACCGAAGAGCGAAGCCGAAAACCGAAGACCGAAGACCGAAGACCGAAGACCGAAAACCGAAGACCGAAGACCGAAGACCGAAGCCGAAAACCGAAGACAGCTTATGAAGGAACAAATTGCATTAGAACCAATTAATCGTGAAACGTGTTTTGTAACCGGCACGCACAAGCAGTCGGGTCGAACTCTGTCAGTCAGCCCCGGTGCGACGGCGTCGCGGAATCTTTTTTACGGACGGATCATCATTGCCGCCGGTGAAGCTCCGATAGCGTTCGAAACGGGGGAGCGCGAAACCGGTCTCATCTGCTTGAACGGTTCCGCGAACGTAACGGTCGACGGTTCGCCGTTCGCGCTAAACCGGTATGACGCGTTGTATGTTCCGCGCGATGCGAATGTCGAAGTCTCGACTAGCGATGGATGCGATCTCGCCGAACTTGCAGCTCCTGTAGAGAAACAGTACCCGGTCCAGTTCGTTTCATTCGCCGAAGTTCGAAAAGACTCCTCGCTGCATTTTATGGCGGGTAAGCCGCCGGTCGAACGCGATCTCAATATCCTTCTCGGCAAGAACGTCGAGGCCGGACGCATCATGGCCGGTGTGACGTTTTCGTCTGACGGGAATTGGACGTCGTTCCCGCCGCACGAGCATCACGACATGCTCGAAGAGGCGTATCTCTACATCGACATGCCCGCTCCGCAGTGGGGAATCCAGATGGTCTATACCGATCTGAAGGAACCCGAGCTTGTCCAGATCGTTCGCGAGGGGGATGTCGTGCTGATGCCGCAGGGTTATCACCCGAACGTCGCGGCACCGGGTGGCTGCATTAACTTTCTCTGGATGATGGCCGCAAACCGCGAGGGCGTCGATCGGCAATTCGGTGTAGTAAATGTTCAGCCTGAATATGCAGCGAAGGGTTCCGGTTTGGAAGCTTCACAGAAGTAGAGAAGACAAGAGACAAGAGACAAGAGACAGGAGACAAGAGACGAGAGTCGAGTTGAAAAATCGGATTTCCTGTCTCCCGTCTCCTGTCTCCTGTCTCTTGGCCCCGACGAGAAATCGACTTCAAGACTATGATCCTGGATAAATTCAAACTAGACGGTAAGGTTGCGCTCGTGACCGGTTCTTCGTCCGGGCTCGGACAGGCGATCGCGATCGGACTCGCCGAGGCCGGTGCCGATGTCGCGTGTCACGCGCGTTCGCAGGGCAACGCCGCCGAGACGTGTGCTGCGATCGAAAAGCTCGGACGTCGAGCGGCTGAAGTCACCGGTGACATGGCGGAGAAAGAATCACCGTCGAGTGTTGTCGCGGACACTGTTGCGGCGCTCGGTCGCATCGACATCCTGATCAACAACGCCGGTATGATTCGCCGAACACCGGCGGTCGATTACAGCGAAGACGATTGGTCGACAGTCGTCGAAGTAAATTTGTCGAGCGTGTTTCGTCTGTCGCAAGCTGCCGGACGACACATGATCGAGCAAGGTTACGGAAAGATCGTGAACATCGCGTCGCTGCTCTCATTTCAAGGCGGGATCACAGTGCCGGCGTACACTGCGTCGAAATCCGGCGTCGCGGGTCTGACAAAAGCACTCGCGAACGAATGGGCGAAGCTGGGCATAAACGTCAACGCGATCGCACCGGGATACATGGTGACGAACAACACGGCAGCTCTCCGGGCGGATGAGACACGGAATCGCCAGATCCTCGAACGCATACCCGCCGGCCGTTGGGGCGACCCTACAGATCTGGTTGGCGCCGCCGTGTTCTTATCATCGCCGGCGAGTGATTATGTCGACGGACACATACTGACGGTCGATGGCGGATGGATGGCGCGCTGATTTTGGATTTTAGATTTTGGATTTTGGATCGTTGATCTAACTAACAGCTGATAGCTAATTGCTGACAGCTAATACATCCACCAATTGCGAACAAACAGATTTCGAATTAGTCTCAGAACATTCTGTGCTGAAACTCAAAGATCAAACTGAATCTACCTGGGACCTCGTCTCGCTTGGCGAGGTCATGCTTCGACTTGACCCCGGCGACGACCGAATCCATAACGCGCGTTCGTTTCGTGTTTGGGAAGGCGGCGGTGAGTATAACGTCGCGCGTAATCTTGCGAAGTGTTTTCGACAACGGGCGTCGATCGCGACGGCGTTCGCCGACAATCAAGTCGGACGTCTCGTCGAAGACTTGATCAAACAGGGCAGCGTCGATACATCGAACATCGTTTGGCGTAAGACTGACGGCATCTCGCGAACGGTTCGTAACGGGATGTACTTCATGGAGCGCGGTTTTGGTATGCGTGCGGCGACCGGATGCTCGGATCGGGGTAACACCGCTGTCTCGCAACTCAAGGTGGGCGACATCGATTGGAAAAAGGTCTTCGATGGCGCACGTTGGTTTCACACCGGCGGGATCTTTGCGGGCTTGTCGGACACAACTCTTGACGTCGCCGCCGAGGCGATGCAAGCAGCCAGACAGGCAGGGACGATCGTCTCGTACGATCTCAACTATCGAGACTCGCTTTGGTCGGATCGCGGCGGACGCGATGCTGCTAACGTTGCTAATCGTCGCTTGCTGGAGTTCGCAGATGTTGTTTTTGGTGTCGAGGGATTCAATCCGGCGTTGTCCGCTTACTCGGAAAGTGATTTTCGATTTGCGGCCGAGAGGATGATCTCGAATCACGGCAATCTGAAGCTAGTCGCCACGACTCTGCGAAATGTTTCCTCCGCTTCGCGTCATGACTTGTCCGGTGTTTGTATGCACGACGCTTCGATCTACAAAACGTCGAACTTCGAAGGTATCGAAGTTCTCGACCGCGTCGGCAGCGGCGACGCATTTGCTTCGGGTCTTATTTACGGGCTTCTATCAAACAAAGAACCGCAGGCGTCAATCGAACTCGCGACTGCGGCTGCCACACTCTCGCTTACTTCTCCGGGCGACGGATTGTCGGCGACGCTCGCCGAAGTCGAACGAGCGTCGGTCAATCGTGATAGCGGTCCGATCCGTTAGTCACCCGTCGGCTCGACTTCCATTTCAGTCAACGTCTGCGGCGTTAAGTTCAGAGCATTCTGACCCGCTATGATCGATACCGGCGAACTCCACAGAGCGAACCCCCGACCCGATTTTGTCACAGCAAAAAGGTAGTAACTGTTCGGTTCGATACCCCCGAGCTCGGCCTTGCCGGTCGCGTCGGTCGTTCCCGAGTACTTGATGTGATCGCGGATCGCACGCAACGCGTCGCGATGAAACGCCGAGTAGCGGTCCGGATAGACTACCGAGAGTCCGAAACTATTTGCGAGACTCTGTCCTTCTACCGGTTCGAGGCGAGCATTCGAGAGAATTGTCTCGAGGTCTTCGTCTAGCAGGTAAAACTTTTCGTTCTTCACCGGCTGCGGTGCTCCGTTGCGGCTCGCGATCTTCGCGTCGATCACGACACTTCCTTTTGTCGGAGGAGCAGTGCTGACCTCGGCTTGCGATCCCGGGACATTCAGAGCCGGAGCGGTGACCGTATTGGTCGGGACGTCGCTGCGATTGGGTTCGGATACCTGCTGCTGCCGTCTTGCCGAAACATTTACGGCGATGTTCGAGTTATCGTCGGCGTTGTTGCGGCTCATGAAAACAAAGAACGCGACCACCAGCACCGCACCGATCAGACCGAGCGGGATGAAGATCCAGTTTGGGACGCCATCCTTCCGCTCGACGTGCGCCACGACCGGCGGAGCTTCATGGATCGGTCGCGTTGCCGACAAAGGTCTCCCACAGTTCGGACAGGCCACGGCGGCGGTCGAGATTTCGTGTCCGCATTCAGGACAGTAGATTAGAGCCATAACGATAAATTCCTCCTATATCCGGCTTATATCCACGTCGAAAAGCACCTTATGTGCCAGAAATTTGGCGTAAAAAAACGTCTTGGTAAAACTCTCTCGCAAAACCTATAATTGATTTGCCCACTAAGTCAGATCCGCCGGGTTACGACCACCCGCACTAATCGTCGTGTACCCGGTGACACTGGAGAATAAGCACATGGCTTCAACCACAGTGGGCAAAGCCGCGCGCAACAAGCGTCGCGACGCCTCCGCCCCCAAAAACGGCAATCGACGCCCGAAGACAAACGGGCATACCGAATCGGATTACCTCGATCCCGATCTCTTACTAAGTATTCTGTCCGCCGTTAAGAACGGTGATTTCAGCGGTCGTGTCCCAAGTCGGCACGCCGGTATGTCGGGTCAGATCTACGACACACTAAACGAGATCATCGAACGTAACGAGCGGCTCGCCTCCGAGTTGAGTCGGATCAGCGAGGTCGTCGGTAAGGAAGGAAAGATCGCTCAACGCGCGACGCTCGAAAACGCATCGGGCGGATGGGCGTCGTGCATCAACTCCGTCAACACACTCATCACCGATCTCGCTCAACCGACGACCGAGGTTGCACGCGTGATCGGTGCCGTCGCACAGGGCGACCTCTCGCAAAGTTTCAATCTCGAGATCGACGATCGTCCGCTCAAGGGCGAATTCCTACGCACCGGCAAGACCGTGAACACGATGGTGAACCAGCTGGGCGCGTTTGCGTCCGAGGTGACCCGTGTGGCCCGCGAAGTAGGTACCGAAGGAAAGCTTGGCGGACAGGCGCAGGTGAAAGGCGTGTCGGGTACGTGGAAAGATCTCACCGACAACGTGAACCTCATGGCGAACAACCTCACCGGTCAGGTGCGTAACATCGCCGAGGTGACGACCGCCGTGGCGAACGGCGACCTCTCAAAGAAGATCACCGTCGATGTGAAGGGAGAGATCCTCGAGCTTAAGAACACCATCAACACGATGGTGGATCAGCTCTCGTCATTCGCGTCGGAAGTTACGCGTGTGGCGCGTGAGGTCGGTACCGAAGGAAAGCTTGGCGGACAAGCTCAGGTCAAAGGCGTATCGGGTACGTGGAAAGATCTCACCGACAACGTGAACCTGATGGCGTCGAACCTGACTGGTCAGGTGCGTAACATCGCAGACGTAACGACGGCGGTGGCGCGGGGAGATCTGTCTCGAAAGATCACTGCGGATGCACGAGGAGAAATTCTCGAGCTGAAGAATACGATCAACACGATGGTGGACCAGCTTTCTGCATTCGCTGCT
>DATEOJ010000501.1:0-26366 GCA_035274235.1 Pyrinomonadaceae bacterium | reverse complement strand
TCGCAGCCATAACGCAACACGGACCCGGCCCTAAACCGGTGAAGAACCGTGTCGTACAACAGCGTCGACGGTACCTGAATTTTTCCCGGCCCTACCCCGACCTTCCCCGCAGCGATGCTTAGCCACGTTTCATTACTGACGTTCTCTACTGCGATGTTCGACAGCACCAGTCGATCCTTCGAGACATCGGGCACCTCGATGACCTGCTGTGCCGATCCGATCATGCCCGTTGCCGTATCGCGGATGGCAACTCGAAACTGATAGAGGCCCGGCTTCTTTAACGGCACCGGCAGCGTATAGACGAATCCGCGATCAAGCATCGCCTCGTATGTCGCGCCCTTGGTCTTGATCGTGTACTGGCTCTCCTTTGTCTCGACCGGCAAGCCGTCGCTCCCGAACGCCGCAGCGACAATATCGAACGTAGATTGCTTCCAACCCGCGTCGTCGGAGAACTTCAATCCCTTCGCATCGATGTGAAGGAACGATCGAATATATGGCCCGTCTTTCTTGTCGTTCGCATAGAGCGCGTTCACGCTGAGTGCGATCTCATTCTCGACAAATGGCGATAGCAAGACGTTCGCAAGTTTGCGCCCGTCAGATGCTAAATCTCCCGCGGCCACTTCGTTAAAGAAGCCACTGCGATGACTGACGTAGAGTCCGGGACGCTTTACTCTGACTTCGAGCTTGTTGAATTTTCGCTTCGCCGGATCGAAACTCTCGCCTGTGGGAATGTAGGCCAAAAGATAGTATCCGGATTGCTCGTTGAGCGCCTGCTCGATGCCAAAGTTGAAATTGTCGCTATTCAAAAACGCTCGTCCGCCGGTTCTCTTTGCGAAGTAGACAAGTCCGTCCTGACTGTTTTTGAAATCCTCCGTTCGCGTCGCTACTTTCTGTTCACGATGCCCATCGATGATCTCGTACGTGTTGTCCGATGCTCCGATCGACATCGATCGCATTCCTTTTGTGTCGAATGTATAAACGACAACCGAAGAACGGTTCGCCATCTCGGCGACTTCCTGCAGGTAATCGAAGACACTTTGAGCACGCGATTTTGTCGAAGGGTTTCCGATATCGATCCCATCCGAAAAGAACATCATCGCCTTTCGTCCGGGAAGCGATCGCATTCCGGAGAGAACATACTTCAGAGCGCCGAGCGAGGTCTGAGCGTAGATCCCGCGCTCTTGGGCGTTCGAGTTACGAGTCACGTCGGCACTTTTTTTGTCATGTGCCGTGTCACTCTGTAGAACAACTGTCTGCTGCTTACTTTGACCTCCGGCGGCGAGATCGCTCTCGCGGCGAAATCTGTCCGTGATATCGGCGTCATTCTGGCTAACGGCGGTGAGCGAGTCGACTCCGCTTGTCGATGGGTTCCACCGCAACTTGTCGATCGCCGCATGGAGAACTCGCTTGTCGGTAGTGAACTGCTGGAGGGCACCCGCTCCGCCGCTGGCACGAATGATCGCGACGAGATCTTCGGGCTGCATCTGTTCGTCGACAAACTTCTTCAGCGCCTTTCGGGTCTGATAGATACTTCCGAAAGAAAGGTTCAGGTCGTCGATGACGACCGCGACTGTCCGACGGATCGAAGAACGCACGGGCGGCTCCGCGACCGGAGGCGTTGATATACCGGTAGAACGCGAGGGCGAAACTGAATCGGAAGCTGACGCGCCTCCAACGGAGCGGAAGAGGAAATTTGTGCCGGACACCGATTGCTTCTGGCCGTTCTCGAAGACCTCAAAATCTTCTGCTTTGAGATCCGGAACAACTTTGCCGTTTTTGTCGGTGACGGTCACATCGATCTGGACCAGATCGGTAGAGATCTTTACAACTGCGTCCTCGTCGCCGGCGGGTTTTGTTATCGGCTTCTGCGGATATCCCGGTGAGCAAAGCAACACCGCCGAAATCAGCGCGGTTAGGAACTTCTTCATTACTTCACAACCGAACTTGCCTACTTCACTATCACGAAGGGAAAGATCTGCGTCGCGGTCTGTTTGGCGGCTCGATCAAAGACCGTCAGCTTCAACAGATAATCGCCGGGCTGTAGTGTTTCCTTTAGCATGATCGCGCCGCTTATTCGAACATGTTTCGGATCGGTCTGTGTCGAAGCATCGACCTTGTTCAAACTCCCTTCAACAATCACCGCATTGTTTTGAAGTATCTGTGCCTGGGTCTCCAACTTCGGCATCGGACCATCGGCCTTTGCGTTGTAAGCCTCGAGCCCATAGCGAAGCACACTACCGGCGACGAAATGTCGGAGGACCGTGTCGTAAAGCAGCGTCGAAGGAACCTTGATCTGGCCCGGCCCGTTGCCGACCTTCCCTGCCGCGATGTTCTGCCATACTGACATGCTCACGTTCTCAGCAAAGAGGCTCGAGAGCGTAAGCTTCCGTTTTTCGAGATCGGGAATTTCAATTACCTGCCCCGACGACCCGACCTTGCCGCTCTCTTTGTCTCGAACGGCGACACGATATTGATAAACACCCGGTGATGTCATCGGCACCATCAGCACATAGACGAAACCTTTTCGCATCATCGTCTCGAAAGTCTCGCCCTTGGCTTTGATCGTGTACTCCGCCTCCTTCTGTGCGACCGGAACTCCGTTGTTCGCGAATGCTATCGCTCCAACATCAAATGAGGCGGTCTTCCACCCGTCTGTCGTATCTGAAAAAGTAAGATCCTTGGCGTTGATGTGGAGGAATGACCTCATCTGCGAACCAGCCGCCGCTTCGTCAACAAACATCGAAGTTGCATTGACCGCGATCTGATTCGCGCTGAACGGCGATGTGAGAGCTTTGATCAGCTCCCGCTGCCCGCTTGCGACCGAGTTCTGCGAACCGGCCGGAGCAGTACTAAAAAATCCGGTCCGGTAAGCGACCTTCAGATCAGGACGCCTCACCTTTACTTCCAGCTTGTTGAACTTGCGCTTCGAGGGATCGAAGCTCTCCGCATCGGGCACGTAAGCGAGAAGATAGTATGCCGACTGCTCGTCGAGAAATCGGCGCATACCGCCGTTCAAGTCGTTACTGTCGAGCAAAGCCTGACCACCTGTCTGCTTTGCCAGATATACAAGCCCGTCCTGCTTATCCTTAAAATCCTCGCTACGAATTTTCTCCTTTTGACCACGATGCCCGTCGATGACTTCGTACGTCGAATCCGACGCCTGGACCGACATCGATTTGAGACCTCGCGTATCAAAGGTATAAACGACGACGGACGAACGGTTCGCAAATTCGACAAGATCTTGCAGGGCCTGATAAACGTTACCCGTGCGATTCTTGGCACTGTCCTGACCTATGTCGTAACCATCGGAGAAAAGCATCATCAACTTTCTTCCCGGCAGTTCGTTCATTCCCTGGACGATATACCGCATCGCACCGATCGACGCCTGAGCGTAGACACCGGCTTCGATCGGGTTTGCGGCTTTGAGGTCGTTGAAGTCGCGGGCCTTTGTCTGCGTGATACTTTCGTGCGGCTTCATGTTTTGCAACCGTCCGCTCGAATCCTGACCGGCGTTCTGCGCTACGACGTTACTTTCCGTCACGAATCTTTCGGAAACCTCTTTCGCCGTTTGGCCAATCGGCGTTAACGCTTCGACCTCACTCGTCAGAGGATTCCATCGAATCGAATCGATCGCCGCCCTTAAAACTTGCTTGTCAGATGTGAACTGTTGAAGAGCTCCAACCGAACCGGTCGTACGGATGATCGCTACGAGATCCCCGGGCAGCATCTGCTGTTCGACAAAACGATGGAGTGCGCGACGCGCGTAGTAGACGCTACCAAACGACATCGTGAGATCATCGACTACGATCGCTATCGTACGTCGGACGGAACCCGGAGTCGCGGGCGATTGCGGCGTTACGGACATCACCTCGCCGGGCCTTGCCGTCGCGGTCGCCGTAGAAGCATTGCCACCCAGAGTCGCACCGCCGATCGATTTCGTCATGAACTGAACGCCCGAGACATTCTTTTTCTCACCGTTCTCGTAGATCTCGAAGTCGTCCATGCCGAGGCCGCTAACGACCTTGCCGTTCTTGTCGGTGACGGTGACGTCGATCTGGATCAAGTCCGTCGAAATCCGAACGATCTGGTCCTCGGGAGGCGTCGACGTCGGTTGCTGCGCCGCGAGAGGCATGATCGATATGAAAACGGTGATCGCTGCTAGAAACAAGTTGTACTTCATATGTGTGAACGGCTTTCTCGCGGACAAATCTTGACTCGGTAAAGAGCGGCCTCGGGGAAAGAGTTTACCAAATCTATTCGAACGCTAGCCTTTGAGTCAACCTTTTACAGGTGGGCTGGTGAAAACTCCGTATGCGAACTAAACTTACAGCAAAACTGTTGTGCTTTGATGAGGACTATCATGACCGAAGCTATTGATCCGAAGGTTACTGACAAACCGCCTGTCCGATGCACGGAATGCGACCGCGAAACGGACCACTACAACACTTTCGTCACACCGACAAATGAACGCCGCGACGTCTGCTGGCAATGCCTCGCCCGGCAGGAGAAGGGCTTCTTCGCCCATCGCGATTTCCGCCGCGGAGCGAGACACGGGTACATTCCGAGGTGATACCAGTCAGAACCGGGAGCAAGTAGCGACCGGGTTTCCCGTAAACCAAGCCGAACTCGGTTCAGGGGTGACTCGGTCGCTACTGCTCCCGGTTCTGACTCGCGTTTTTCGAGCGCAATAATCTATGCCCGTAAGAAAGATCACCGAATATCCCGCCGAAGTTCTCGGCAAGGTCGGTCAACCCGTGACCGAGTTTGACGATGCTCTCGCCGCGCTTTGCGATGACATGTTCGAGACGATGTATGGCGCGAAAGGCGTCGGGCTTGCCGCTCCGCAGATCGGGTTGAACCTGCGACTCTTTGTCATGGACTGTGATGACATAAAGCTTGTCGCTGCGAATCCGGAGATAGTCTCGACGGACGGTGAGCAGACGGGTTCGGAGGGATGCTTATCGGTCGGGAAGGTTCCCGCAGTCGTGACTCGTCCGATGACGGCTCGCCTACGTGCGCAAGACTTAAAGGGCGAGTGGTTCGAACGTGAAGCCGACGGATACGCTGCCCGTGCGTTCATGCATGAGACGGATCATTGCGACGGAAAACTTTTTATCGACCGTCTCCCAAAGCTGCGCCGCGAGATGATCGTGAAAAGATTTAAGAAAGAAAAGAATTGGAAGTGAGTCGCTGCAGCGTGGTTCTATCACAGGCAGTACCGCCTGCGTGAGCGGGTGGTCGAGACTCGACAAAGGTTTACCTGACTCCATCCTCGGCGCCCGTACCACCGGCTAACGCGGGCGGTACTGCCTGTGCCCAAATTGCGAAGCTCACCGGCCGACTAGAGCCCCCTAGTAAACATCGCTCGATAAACTGGCAATCCCTTTTCCTCAACCGCCCTCTCCCGCTCGGTCTTCACCGGAAATGGATTCTCATCGACCGTCGATTCGATAAACCTCTCATCCGCGCGAAAAAGGTCGAACATCTCCTCTGCAAGAAACTCGATATCGGTCTGAACAAACACACGCCCCTCGGGTGAGAGATGTCGCGCGATCGTATCGACCATCTCTTCATTCACCATCCGCCGCTTCGCGTGCTTCTTCTTGAACCACGGATCCGGAAACTGGATAGTCACGCTCTGCAAAATTCCCTCAGGTAAACCGGCGATAAGTCGATCGAGCCAAAGCATCGCGTTGCAGAACGCATAATGGATGTTCGTCAGACCGGCTTCGGACGCGATGCGGTTCGCTTCATCGACAAGCGGATGCCTGATCTCTACGCCGAGATAGTTCCAACCAGGTTCGGCTTCGGCCATTCGCAAAAGGAACCGCCCGCGGGCGCACCCGATATCAAGAAGCAACGGACGCTCGGGGTCGGCGAACACCGATTCGATATCGACCGGTTTCGGCGACTGCCGGTAAAACGGCGAAAGGGGGTTAACGTGTTGATGAACTCGAACTCTCGGCACTTTGTTAGCCTGCGTTGATGAGCAACCAGATCGTGAAAAGCGAAGTAAGTATGTAGATAACGATAGACGCAACACCAAGAAACTTTACGAAAGTGCCTGCGCTTCGAGGATCGACGTACTCGTCACCTGGAATCTGGATGAACGCGTAGATCGCCCCGACGATCAGACCCCCGACATGCCCGAAGTTGTCGATCGTGTTGAAGAGAACCAGGCCGAATACAAGAATGAATCCGATGTTGATGAGCAGGCTTCGCCGAAACTCGGCCGCGATGAACTGTCTCCGTCGGAACGCGTAGACCGCGAGATAACTTAAGAGCCCCACGATCCCACCCGAAGCACCGACCGATGTCACCTCCGGATTAAAGACCAAACTCAGCACGCCTCCGCCCAGTGCGGAAAGAATGAAGACGATAGCAAGGTGTGCCCGGTTCGACAGCAATTCGATCAGGCGACCGAAACTGTAAAGCGCGTACGAGTTCATCAGGACGTGAAGCACGCCGGAGTGAACAGTCGCACCGGTCAGGATCCGCCAGTACTGGTGTTGGTTTAGAAATGCCTGCTTATCGAAACCGGCGAAGTACGCAGCGAACCTATCCATCGCGATAAACTCCGGATCTTGGGTAGTGAAGAGTTGAACCAGGTATACTGCCGCGATGCAGGCAAGCAGTAAATAGGTATAAAGCGGGAATGGAAATTTAGCGACCTGCTTATCGGTATGTTGCTCGGATACTGATTCGTCGTCATCATTGACGTGCTGGATACTCATTCTTGATCACATCGCAAGACCGCCGTCCGCCTGGATTACCTGACCGGTAATATAGGCTGCAGCAGGCGACAACATGAAGCACGCGATGTCGGCGACCTCGTCAACATTTCCGAATCGTCCGAGCGGAACCATCGTCAGATACTTCTCTCGATACTCGGCATTCATTTCAGACGCCATATCGGTTTCGATCAATCCAAGCGCGAGCGCGTTTACGGTGATCTTTTTACTCGCCACTTCTTTCGCCAGCGATTTCGTGAGACCGATCATTCCCGCCTTTGACGCAGAGTAGTTTGACTGTCCGAGCATCCCGACGACTCCGCTGACCGAAGAGATATTCAGGATCGAACCGCCGTTCTCGTTTCGGAGCATTGGACGGAGGACAGCCTTCGAGAAATTCCATGCGCCTTTTAAGTTTGTATCGATAACGGCGTCCCAGTCTTCCTCTTTCATTCGAAGGATGAGTTGGTCGCGCGTTATGCCGGCGTTGTTGATTAGGTAGTCGACGCCACCAAAGGCCTCTTTTACCTGTCCGACAAAATCCGCCGCCGCTGCGGTATTCGCGACATCGCATTGCGCCGCCATCGCTTTCACACCAATCGATTCGATCTCGGCCTTTAACTTGTCAGCTTCGTCCGCGCTCTTCGAATAATTGAACGCAACGTTGCATCCACGATTGGCTAATCCCAACGCGATTGCTTTACCAATACCGCGTGTCGCACCAGTGACGATCGCGGACTTTCCTTCGAATTGTTTTTCGTTCATAGTCGTTCGAACTTTTCACCGCCGAGACGCGGAGACGCAGAGAATAAAAACCAAGCGTCTAAGATTCTCCGCTTCTCTGCGTCTCGGCGGTGTAAGGCCTTATTCGCCCAACGCAGCGCGCTGGATCTGAAACAGGTCGTTGATTCCCTTCTCTGCGAGCGCGAGCATCTCGTTCATCTGATCACGAGTGAACGGTTCGCGCTCAGCGGTCCCCTGGATCTCGATAAACTTGCCCGCACCCGTGCAGACGATGTTCATATCGACCTCGGCCTCGGAATCCTCGGCATACGCGAGATCGAGAATTGACGTAGCTTCAATCACACCGACACTCACGGCCGCGACCTCGCTTAGCAGAGGCGATTTTTTCAAAACTGAGTTCCGCACGAGCTTGCGACAAGCGAGTGCAAGCGCGACATACGCACCGGTGATCGATGCGCAACGCGTGCCGCCGTCAGCCTGGATCACATCGCAGTCGAGCATGATCTGACGTTCGCCCATCAACTTCGTATCGACGACGGCTCGCAAGCTCCGACCGATCAGGCGTTGGATCTCCTGAGTACGACCCGACGGACGCTGCGTTTCTCGCTGCGTGCGTGTGTTCGTTGCACGGGGCAGCATCGCGTACTCGGCCGTCACCCAACCGGTGCCTTTGTTCCGCATGAACATCGGAACGCGGTCCTCGACGGTTGCGGTACAGATAACCTTCGTTCGGCCGACCTCGATCAACGCCGAGCCTTCGGCATATGGCGAGATGTTCGGCGTGATCTTGGTGCTTCTAATCTGATCGACCATTCGGCCGTCCGGTCTTTGATAAGTCATAACAAATCGAATGGGGAGGAGGACGAGTTGGACTAGTACGACTAATATGACTAGCACGACAAATAGGACTAATGCGACATATAGGACGTATAGGATCGAACCAACATATCTACGGGCCCAAGTGTCCTATTAGTCCTATTGGTCCTATTAGTCCTATTAGTCCTATTGGTCCTATTGGTCCTATTGGTTCCATACCTCTCATTTCTTCAGCTCATCTCCGCCGTAAACCTCGATCGCTTCAAGCTTCGACGGCGTCGTCCCTAAAAATCGTTCCGCCACTTTCGCGAAGCGTTCGGCGGCATCGGTCACATAGAAATGATCGAGGTCGTCGCATAGTGATCGATCACCCGCGACGGTACGGCTGCTCCTGAGATCTTTCGAATCCAGCAGTTTGCTAACTTCTTCGGCCGTCGCTTCGCCTGAGTCAATTAGCTTAACATTTTCACCCACCGTCTGTTGGATCACGTCGCGAAGGATCGGGTAGTGTGTACAGCCGAGGACAAGCGAATGCGGCTCAAACTCTCTCACCGATCGCAGGTATTTTTCGGCGATCGAAAACGTTTCCGCCTCCGAGGTCCAGCCTTCCTCAGCCAGTGGGACAAAGAGCGGACAAGCGGTTTGAAAGACGTTTGCCGAGCCGGACGCGCGACGGATCGCATCAACATATGCGTTGCTCGAGACGGTCGCCTCGGTAGCAATCACCGCAATGCGCGGCTCGGTTTCACTCGACGTGTCCGCGACGGCCTTTCGTCCGCCCGGTCCGATCACGCCAACCACATCGAGACCGATCCGTTCCCTGATCTTCGGTAGGGCGAGCGCCGACGCCGTGTTACACGCGACGACAAGGAGCTTGATCCCAAGCGATGCGAGAAACTCGGAATTCTCGATGGCGTACCGTTCGACGGTTGCAAGCGACTTCGTCCCGTACGGCACGCGCGCCGTATCTCCGAGATAGACGAAATGCTCATTCGGAAGACGATCATGCAGTGCACGATAGACGGTAAGACCACCGACACCGGAGTCGAAGATGCCAATAGGTAATTCGTTCACAAGAAGAGATAAGGCTACAAAAACGACTTGGTTTCGGCAAATGACCCTCCCCTAAGAATCGGCGCCCGCCCGGCCGAAAAAAGTGTTGACTTTGTAATTGACGATGTTGAATCATAGCGGAACCCAAAATCTCCGAAGGCCCACACCCATACGAGGAGAAGCTATGACGCGTGCGTCTATTCTTCATCATCCGGGTGAGGACCGCTTGAACATTTCGTTAAAACGGGCGTCGGGTAATCCCCGTCGAGCCCGGCATTGTCGATTCCACCCTTTCCAATCCCTTTACTTGATCGAACTCTTTCGCACACGGCAGAGCTGCGATAAAGCATCGCGGCCGAGCCGTGCAGATCAAGCTGTTCCAACCTTCCACGTCACCAGCGGCAAAACCCGTTGGGACGGAGGAGCTCCGTCCTGCCTGCGAATGCTGCCGGCATGAGACGAATGCGACGTATCAACTGACTTTTTAGGAGAAAGGAACCATGCAAAACTCGCACAAACGCATTGCGACAGCCGTCGCAATTGTCCTTTTCGTATTTACAGCCGGACAAGTACAAGCGCAAACTTTCAGCGGCCAGGCGACGGCCGTAAAGGCGACTGTCACCACCGGAGGCGCACCCGGAGTCACAACGGCGGTTTCGGATACGGGGCCGCTTCCAAGCGCGGGCGGTACGATCACCGTCGGAAGCGCGTCAGCGAACATCGCGAACATTTTGACGGCGGGTGCTTCAACCGTCTCCACGAGCGGAAGCGGATCGACCAGCACATCGACTGCGAGTATCGCTACTCTGGACGTCAACCCGGTTGGTCTCAGTAGCACTCTACGTGTAAGGGCGGATGCAGTCGCCGCAACGACGAACTGCAATTGCGGAAACATCATCTGCTCGGGAGTCTCGACACTAACGAATTTGCAGGTAGGAGCGACGGTAATAACGGTGAGTGGCGACGCGAACCAGACATCCGTTTTCACGGCCGGAACGCAGACGTTGACGCTGACAATAAATCAGCAAATAGTCTCGCCGTCGAGCAAGACAACAAATGCTCTTTACATTTTGATCACTGATTCGGCGACAGGCACCTCGATTGAGGTCATCGTGTCATCTGCGCATTCGGACATCGTGTGCGGTCTGAATCCGTCATTCGACAGATACAGCGGCCGGGCCACCGGAGTGCGTCTTGCGCAGACTTTAACCGCTCCGGCATCAAGCGTGACCAGCCTGATCTCGGATACAGGATATATTCCGACAGCAGGCGGCAGCATACTTACCTCGGTCGCATCCGCGAACGTCGCTGGGCTGATCTCGACCGGGGCAGTCGTTTCGAGTTCATCTGGAGGACTTCCGGGAGGTAACGCCGATACAAGTCAATCAATGTCGACGGTGAACAACCTGAACGCAACCCTGGTCGGTGCAGTCACAATTAGCGCGACCGTGCTTCAGTCGAATACATCGTGCAACTGCGGCGTATCGCCGGCCTGTAGTGGTGGCTCTACAATCACGAGTCTCGCTGTGATTGTCGCGGGCCTCCCTGTGTCGATCACAATAACGGGCTCGCCCAACCAAATCGTTCCATTACCGCTTGGTGTCGGAAGCCTGATACTTAACGAACAAATTGCGACCGGGACTAACGACATCACGGTCAATGCACTGCACGTCTTGCTTACTCCTGTCGGCTTGGCGAGTACCGACCTTGTAATTGCGTCTTCTCATTCCGACATCCAGTGTTCACTCTCTCCGACTGCCGGCCGAGCGACATTGGCGGGGCGTGTAACAGGCGGATCGGGGACACCGGTCGCACACGCAGAGATAACTGCCACCTCTCAGGACGGTACCGTTTGGAGAACGATGACAACTTCCTTCGGCTCGTACACGATGGATTTGCCTGTCGGCGAGTCGTACCTTGTGGTGGTTCGTCACAAGCGATACGAGTTTGAGCCGCGGACACTTACCTTTTCCGATAATGTCGCCGACTTCGACTTTGTTGCGAACGGGAAGTAGACGCCCGCGATCCCCAAGGATCGCGGAAGAATTCGTAGCCCGATTACCCGGCGGCTGCCGCGAGAGATATTTGCGGCCAGCCGCCCCCATTGCCGGTACCTGCCCCCGCATCCGAACGTTTTCCGACGGCTGGACGTATCTCCGCCGGGGGTTATTATAAAGGCATGTTTTGTCCAAAGTGCGGCTCAACTCAGAGCGACGAGCTTAAGTTCTGTAAATCGTGCGGCGCAAATCTCCAGGCACTGCAACGCGTACTGGCGACGGGCGAGTCGGACGACAAATTTGACTGGAGCAAGACGTGGGTCGCAGAGATGTTCATGTCCGGTGAGGAAGCCCTCAAACGACAAGCGGCAATGGATCGTCTTCGCGGGAACACGCCGGAGGTTATGCGTCAGCGAGAGATCAAAGGGGGCATTATCACGGCGAGCATCGGAATTGGTCTAATGGTGTTCCTCTTCATCTTCATGGGAGGCGTCATCGCAAGCGGACGCGTTTCGGACGCAGCAGCGGAAATTTTGAGCAGACTTTGGATCGCGGGAATAATCCCGCTCTTGGTGGGCGCCGCGCTCGTCTTCAACGGCCTTTTTGTCACCAAGCGCGAGAATTCGTTAGAGGGCGGCGAATCCGAAGATACGGGTAAAGAGCTCAACACGGCAGCTCCAAGCTTTCTGCCGCCCGCCGATACGAACGAGCTCGATCCGGGAACTCCTTTTAGCGTTACCGACCGCACGACGCGTCATCTGAAAACGCCCCGGCAGTAGCGCTCCACAAGATCCCGCCTTGGCGGCTTGCCGCAGCGCATAGCGGTCAGGCTTGCCTGACCGGGCGGTGCAGAAAGAACGGAGGCTATGCCTCCAAGATCTGTCGCCCACTAACATGGGCTTTGAGTTTGGGACTGCGAGTCGGTCAGGCTATGCGCTGCGGCAAGCCGCTTTCTAAACTCCCTTGTGTTTAAGCTGCCTCGATACCTTCTCAACATTCTTCTCAATCGCCTCCTCAGATTTCAACGACCCGATATAACGTAAGATCTCTTTTTGCCTATACGGAGTAAGCGCGTCGAATGCCTTACGAAACTCGACGTCTTTTGACAACGCTTTCTTTAACGCCTCGGGCATCCCCACTTGCGGCGGCGACTCGTCAAACTCGATCTCGACCCGCACCTCATCGCCTACCTTTGTTCCCGACGCCTTCAACATCACTCCGTTCACATAAAGCCGCCACGCTCCCGAGTACCTGATCAGCGTCTGCCGAAATTCCGCTCCGTTCAGTTTTCCGCGGACCGGAACCGGTCCCTTCGTCCGACCGGCCTGAGTGAAGAGCGACTTCAACACCCGCTCCGGCGGATCGACAACCGGATTGATACCGAGCTTGTAGATTGTCGCGGAAAAACGTGCCATAGTGCTTACGATTCTAACTGAACTCATCGTTTCCGGAACTTAGTCAGGCCGCATCGCGTAAGCTCAGACTAGTTCCAAACTACTTACCCCCGGAGACAAAACTATGTTCAGATCGCTTCGACAGATCGCACTCATTCTTCTCGTACTCTCAACCGCCGCAAATATCGCTCTCGCTCAGGACAAAGCCGGAAAGATCGATGAGCTTCTAAAACGATATAGCGAATTCGGACAATTCAACGGAACCGCGCTCGTCGCGGAGAACGGGCGCGTGATCATTAAGAAAGGTTACGGCTACGCAAATTTCGAATGGAAGATACCGAACGAGGCCGATACAAAGTTTCGACTCGCGTCGGTCACGAAGCAGTTCACCGCCGCGGTAATCCTCCAGCTTGTCGAACAGGGAAAGATCAAGCTCGACGGTAAACTCACCGACTACCTCCCGGACTATCGAAAAGACACGGGTGATCGGATAACAGTTCACCAACTTCTCAACCATACATCCGGTATTCCGAACTACACTGCGGCGCCGGGGTTCTTCCAGAACGACAGCCGCGACCCTTACACGCCTGCCGAGTTCGTCAAGAAGTTTGCGAGCGGCGATCTGGAGTTTGAACCGGGCTCAAAGTTTAACTACAACAACTCGGCCTACTTTATTCTCGGCGCAATTATCGAGAAGGTGACCGGCAAGAGTTACGCGGATGCTGTAAAGGAACATATCTTTACGCCGCTCGGAATGAACAATAGCGGATACGATCTTGCGGGTCCGATCATCCCGAAACGAGCGACCGGTTATCAACGCGGACCGAACGGGTTCATCAACGCTCCGTACATCGACATGTCGCTTCCATACGCGGCGGGCTCGTTGTACTCCACGGCCGAAGATCTTTACATCTGGGACCAGGCGCTCTATACCGACAAAGTAGTCTCGGCAAAAAGCAAAGAGCTGATGTACAAGCCCGGTCTCGAGAACTATGGCTACGGTCTCGGGATGGGTAACCGCGAACTGAGCGATAAGACAAAGGTACCGACGATCGGTCACAGCGGAGGCATCAACGGCTTCAGTACGAACATCATCCGTTTCCCCGGAGAGAAAAACCTGGTCGTGCTGCTCGACAATACGTCTCAAGGCCGATTCCAACCGGCGATCATTACGGCAATCGCAAATATCCTTTACGGCAAGTCGTTTGAGACGGCGAAACGTTCGATCGGCGAAGCGATCGTAACAACGACAAATGAAAAAGGAGTCGACGCTGCAATCAAACAATATCGCGATCTCAAAGCGAGCGGCACGAAAGACTACGATTTCGACGAAGACGAGCTGAACACCGCCGGCTATCAACTACTGCGGTCGGGCAAGCCAAAGGAAGCGATCGAGGTATTCAAACTCAACGTCGAAATGTTTCCTCAATCTTCGAATCCTTACGACAGTCTCGGAGAGGCGTATGCCGAGGCCGGCGAGAAAGAACTCGCGATAAAGAACTACAAACGCTCGATCGAGCTAAACCCGAAGAACCAAGGTGGAATTGACGCCCTAAAACGACTCGAAGGCACCGCACCGACGGTCGATACCAAGACGCTCGATCGGTATGCGGGCCGGTACGAGCTCGGGCCCGGGTTCGTCTTAACCGTCACAGTTGAAAACGGCAAGCTCCATGGGCAGGCTACCGGTCAGGGAAAGCTAGCAATGGAAACCGTTTCCGAGAATAAGTTCGCCGTCAAAAGCGTCGGTGCCGAGATCTCTTTTGTCGTCGACGACAAAGGTACGGTCACCGGTCTAGTCCTCAATCAGGGGGGACGGGAAATGCCGGCGAAGAAACTTCCATGACGTAGAGTATGGAACCTACGGTCGACCACGATGAGCAGACCTCCTTCGTGACGGAGGAGCAGCGGCTGGAACAACGCAGTGATGTGTTTCGAAAGGAACTCGGACTGAGCGATCTGGTACTGACGCAGATCTTGTTCATCGTAGGTCTACCTTGGGTTGGCGTCGCCGCGAAACAAGGTCCGTCTCATGTCGTTCTTTGGATCGCGGCCGCGTTGCTCTTCTACATTCCCTCGGCGCTCGTCGTCATTTATCTAAACCGTGCGATGCCGCTCGAGGGCGGTCTCTATCAGTGGGCGAAACTTGGTTTCAATGACCTGCTCGGTTTTATGGTCGCGTGGAACTTGTGGCTGTTCGCGATCCTCAACACATCCGAGATCGGCATCCAGCTCACGCAGTACGTTGTCTATATCGCCGGACCTGAGAGCAAAGAACTTCTCGAAAATCCGTGGCTGGTCGTCGGCGTAAACACCCTTGTCATCGGAGCACTGGTCGCGATCACTATCGTTGGGCTAAGCGTCGGAAAGTGGGTCCACAAGTTCGGTGGTGCGTTGATGCTCGCCACGTTCGCGACCATTCTCATACTTCCCATCCTGAACTGGTTCAAGGGTAATCTTCCCGAATATCGTCCGCTCACATTCGAGATGCCCGTGCTGTCGTTGATGACCTTGAACCTTCTCGGAAAGATGGGATTCGGCGCATTCGGCGGTTTCGAGTATGTCGCCATTCATGCGGGCGAAGCACGCGACCCTGCTAAGTCGATCGCAAAGTCAGTTGCTATCGCGGCACCGATCATCGCGATCCTTTTCATACTCGGCACGAGCTCAGTGTTGATGATCATCCCTCAGGATCAGATCGATCTCATCGCGCCGATTCCGCAGATCCTAAGTGTCGGGTTTGGTTCGTTGGGAAGCGCGGTTGGGATCGCCACGCTAACCATTTTTGCGTTAATGAGCATCCGCATAGCGCAGGCCAGTGTGATGTTTGGAGGGAACACGCGTCTGCCGATGGTGGCCGGCTGGGACGACCTCCTGCCCGCATGGTTTACGAAACTGCATGCGAAGTATCGGACACCGGTCAACTCGATCCTGTTCGTCGGGGCAGTGACGATGTTCATGGGAATCGTCGGTTTGATCGGGGTTGGGAAACAAGAGGCGTTTCAGATCCTCTGGAACGCATCGGCTGTTTTCTACGCACTAACCTATCTCGTGATGTTTGCGATACCGCTCATCGGACTTCGCAACGCCGCGCAACGCCCGCCCCTCTGGCTCCGCGTCGCGGCGCTCTCGGGATTTATGATGACGCTGCTGAACGTCCTACTCTCGCTGGTCCCAATTATAGAAGTCGAAAATCGATTGAGTTTTGCGCTGAAGATCGGCGGGTTGATCGTGATCACTAACCTCGTCGGGTTTGTGATCTACAAGACGGCCCAACGAAAGCTGCGCTGAAGTTTCCCGGCTGAAAACCAAACTATTTACACGGCGCCCATCCACGTACTAACATCTACTCGGCCCAGTTTTCCTTCGTCCTACTTGCAACTTCCACATCACTCTCAAATGAAAACTGAATTACTCCTGATCGTTATCTTCTTGATGTGTTTCAGCGTGCTACCGGCGCCTTCTCAAGTAAGCCGAAACCCCAAGGTTTTCACGGTGAATAGCACAGCCGACACGTTCGACGCTGCCCCGGGGAACGGAGCCTGTGCAGATGCAGGCGGACAATGCACGCTACGAGCTGCCATAGCTGAGGCAAATGCCTCCCCGCTACCTAACGACGCAATCATATTTGCGCTGTCCAATCCCTCTACGATCGATCTGACACTCGGCGAGATGCCTCTGCAAGGTCAATACTCGATCATCGGCCCCGGCCCGGACCGTCTCACGATCCAACGAAGCTTGCAGGCGGGCACGCCGGATTTTCGTCTGTTTCGCATGCAGGGCGGAGGAAATATTGATATCCACGGAGTAACCTTCCGAAACGGAAAGGCAACATTGGGCGGGGCATTCTATGTCGATACATCGACGCTTCGACTCCACAACGTTGTTGTAGCCGACAATCAGGCCACCGACGGTGGTGGCGTGTATAGTCTCGGAGGAAGTTTGCGGGTCACTAGCTGCCTGTTTCATTCCAATACTGCCACCGGCTCGGGTGGAGCGATACTACTGGCTGCCGGCACCAAGACTTATCTCGGGTCGCTTATCTCGAACACGACGATCACCAATAACCACGGACAGGTCATTGGAGCGATTGCTAATTACCGGCACCTGGACTTGGAGAACAGTACGATCACGAACAATACGTCAGTGGAGAATGCGAGCGGGGTCTATAACTCTCAGGCCGGAAGCGTTAACGTCCTCAGCACGATAATCGGCAACAACACGATGCCGCAGTTCACGCTGTCGGGTGCGTTCGTATCGGGTGGGCATAACATCATCACCGACGCACGGAACTCGACCGGTTTCAGTGATGGTAACAACGGCGATAGAGTCGGCATCAATAATTCGATCGACCCGCTGCTCGGACCGCTTGCCGACAATGGCGGCGGGATACAAACAAGGGCGCTTCTACCGGGAAGCATCGCAATAGACGCGGGGACGGGAGGTTGCTCGCTAGGCCGGTACGAACAGAGAGTTCGGTACAATAGATGCGCGGGTAACGGTGTCGATATCGGTGCGTTTGAGCTGAACGCATCGAATGAACCACAGTTCATCTCATTCTATATCCCGCTCGCTGCTTCGAATGAATCCGGTGCCTTTTACGCTAACACGCCCGTCATCCTAATTGACCCGGTCACTGGAGAGCGAAGACACTCAATCGTAAATCTGAAAGGCGAGTTCACGTTCTACGATGTCGATTATGGAGTGATTAGCGTTATAGAAGTGCGCTCCAAGCGAAGATTGGCGAAAGCCGTAATCCCCTTCTCGTTGTTATCCTATTGATCTTTCGGAAACGAAAACGCCGGACGATTCGTCCGGCGTTTTCAATCCAAAATCCAAAATCCCAAATCCCAAATTGAGATGGTGGAGGCGGCGGGAATCGAACCCGCATCCAAAGGTTGCGACCAGTGAACTCTACACGTTTAGCCCGTTTGCTTGAGTCTCATCTTCGACAGGTAAGCAAACGGGCGAACCCTGCCGAAGACCAGCCTGACTAACGGTTTGAGCATGCCCGCAGGCGGTGGACGTGCTCTAGCTTGAACTGGGTTATGCCTTTATCAGTCGCTTCAAGCTGACTTCTGACAAGACATCGCTGTAACTAAAGTTAATTAGGCAGCGAGAGCTAATTCTTGATTAGCATTTGTGTTCTGTAAGTTTTTTTAACGAGCTAACCCACAGAAAGCCCGACGTGCATCCAAAGATCTATACAAGCCCCTGTCGAAGCCTGTCGCCCCCAGGGCGATTTGGGATCTCGGATCTGGGATTGCGGATCTTCATCAATCCGAAATCCCAAATCCGAAACCCCAAATCGGGTGTTAGTTTACGACAGTTAGTTGAAAATTGGAATTTGAGCGTTGTATTGAATGCTGAGGGCGACTAGTCCATCGCTTCTCTTCTATACAGAACAAGAAAGATCAGGGCGGGTAATGCAACCTTGGACGGCGGGCAAGAATCGGTATAGGCAATGCGACCTTGGATGCCGGGCAAGAATATTTACAGTGCGATGGCCCGGATGCTATCTTTAGCCGAACCTAACATTAAATCCAAAATGCAAAACTTCCACCGGCTCCTTTCCATTATTTCCCTGCTCATCTTCTCATTCTTTGCTGTAACCCAAACAACGGCCCAATCGACTTTTCAAATTTCGATAGGGCCACTGTTTACTGTCAACAGTACGGCCGATACTGTCGACGCAAATCCGGGGGACGGCCGTTGTGCCGATTCGAATGGCCAGTGCACGCTGCGGGCGGCGATACAGGAATCGAATGTGGAACCGACCCCGAACGTGACGAGCATCAACGTGATCATCTTTGCCTTACCCAATCCTGCCGTCATCGACCTGACGTTGGGCGAATTGAACATCACCTCGGGGATGTGGATATTCGGACCCGGCGCAAGGAGATTGACGGTGCAGCGAAGTTCCGCCCCGGGTACCGCCAACTTTAGGATCTTCCGTGCGGCGTCCGGCGGTGCGGGCGTGGAGATCCGCAGAATGAGTATTCGGAACGGGAACGCCGGCAGTCAAAACGGAGGCGGGATTTTGGTCGATGTGGATGGAGCCCTCACTCTTTCGGACGTCGCGCTCGTCGGCAACTCTGGGGCGAACGGCGGCGGGATAGCTGCCTCCGGAAGACCACTTTTTATCAACCGCATCCTTGTTAGTTCGAATACCGCAACCTTCAAGGGCGGAGGAATCTTCAATCAAGGATTCTTCGGTCCACGAGTAACCAACTCAACGATCACAAATAACACAGCAGCTACCGGCGGAGCGATTTACAATACCGGAAGTTTATTGCTTGCCAACGATACGATTTCCAATAACACCGCGACTGAATCGGCGACAAGCATTCTTACTGAATCAGGCTCGATCAACGTCCTTAATACAGTGATCGGCCGGAACGCCCCATCCGCAATTTCTTCGTTGAGCGGTTCGTTCACATCAGGGGGGAATAATATCGTCACCGATTCCCGAAATAGCACCGGATTCACGAATGGTGTGAACAACGATCAGGTAAGCGAGAACAACACGATCGATCCGTTGCTCGGACCTCTGGCAAACAATGGCGGCCACACCGACACTCGTGCTTTGCTTACGGGAAGTCCGGCGATCGATGCCGGCAACGACTGTGTGGTAACAGACTCGTGCTCGACGTTAATGCGAGGCGGTCTGTCATCGGACCAACGCGGGCGATTCCCGCGCAAGGCTGGAAATGCAGTTGACGTCGGCGCATTTGAGTCCGGTGCCATCGCTACGAATCCAATTATTTCTTTTGGACTAATGCCCAGACCGGACACTCCCGCTTTTTTTAGTGGCGGCGTAGCAGAGATCACCAGCGCTACGACCAATGAAAAATTCTACAGCGCGGTCAACCCGTTCGGAGCGACCAGATTTCAGAATATTGCGGCTGACTTCTATATTTTTCAAACGAGGGGAAAGCGTACAGGTTTCTTCGGCGGGCCCATCCCGCTCGGGCTTGACGAGATTCCGATTGGCCCTCCGACACTTCAGTTGAACACGAACGAAAATTCGTTTGGCTTCCGCCTCTTAATTGATGAGTCCAAATCTAGAGCAAGATAAGACGAACCATACAAAAAGAGCCGGCACCCGCCGGCTCTCAATCCAAAATCTAAAATAGCAGATGCATCCTCATCTAGTCCGCCCTATCTTCTGCTTCTTGAAAGTCGCGGTATACGTCGTAGCTGCTGCCGGTGTCACGATCGTGTGTGCGGCCGCCCCACCGTCTGACCAACTTTGAAACACATACTGCTGGTTACCGGGAGCAGTTTGCGGACTTGGAGCGTTTACGTTCAGCGCATAACCGTCCCACGAAACAAAGGTAGATGTTCCCGTTACCGTCGTGCCGTTAACCGTCAGCACGGGACCGCCCGGTTTTGTCGTCAACGTAATGTTTACTTTTCGCGGCTGTAGATTCTGAACTATCGTCGTGCTCAGTCCTTGAGAATCTGTGGCGGTGAGACGTATCTCGAGAAAACTTCCGACCGCAGCGGCGAGATCCTCGGGTGCCGGTGCGGCGAACGTTAGATTGTTTCCGCTCGCTGGACCAAAGTACGGATGCGTGTGGTCGTTATTGTGATGAAGCAGTACCTGCCACGTCAGACTGCTGGCGGGCAGATTTCCGTCCTGTGCGTCAGTAGCGGATCCGGTTAGCGTGATAACCTCTCCTACTCGAAACAGTTTCGAAGTTGTCGGAGCCTGGATCACAACCTGAGGCGCCGTGTTTCCGACGTCGATCCTAACGTTGGCTGTGTCGCTGCCGCCGCGGCCATCGGTCACGGTAACCACCGCCTGGTAAGTTCCCGCCGACTGGTAACGATGTTGGGCTACTGCTCCGACACCTGTACCGCCGTCACCAAAATTCCAGTTGAATGTTAGCGGATCGTTATCCGGGTCATTGCTGCCCGATGCATCGAAGGTGACGTCCAGCGGGGCAGCACCCGCGACTGGATTAGCCGTGGCCGCAGCGACGGGATCACGATTCGACTGTCCGGCAAAACGGATCCGATGAATCTGCCCACCATTCGCATAGCTCGTGTAGTAAAGCGCCTGCGTACTCTGATACGGACCGAAGATCATCGCCACCGCACTACTGCTGCCAAGACCGGTAGCAAACTCGCTTGCGTTATATCCGCCGCTGCCGTTCGGTGCGAGCCGGAATATCTTTCCACAAACGTACTCGCTAAAAAGATATGAGCCGTCATACTCAGCCGGCCAAATGCCGGCCGGAACGAAGGCACCACCTGTGATCGAGTTTCCGGACACGACGCCCGCCGTACAACCGCGTCCATAGTCAAAGATCGGATTAGTCATGCCCACGGGTGGGGCTCCACAGTTTGTCGTCGAGCCGTTGGCGCAATGGCCTTCGCGCACGTTCCAACCGTAGTCGGCGCCGATGATCCCTTCGTCGATCTCTTCCCACGTGCTTTGGCCGACATCGTTGATAAAAAATCGCGTCGCAGCAGCGTTAGGATCAAACGCAATTCGAAACGGGTTTCGCAAACCCGTTGCAAAGATCTCCTGACACCAGTTCCCGGCCGTCGTGATGCCCGTGACATTACACCTTCCGCTGTTCGCTCCTTGAAACGGATTCGTCGCCGGGATCGCCCCGTCGCGCGTGATGCGCAGTATCTTGCCGACCATTACATGACGGTCACGAGCCGCGTCGTTAGCCCCCGCGCATCCTGAGTTATTTGCATAGTCGCAGCCGCCGTCGCCAACGCTGATATACAAAAAGCCGTCCCTGCCGAAGTGCAGGTCGCCTCCGTTGTGATTCCCTGCAGTCGAGTGAATGTTATCGATCAGCACTTGTTCGGTCGCGGTATCCACGGTGTTGTTGGCAGCGAGAACAAATCTCGCAACTCGATTCACCGCCGTGCTGTCACACGTTCCCGTTTTGTTAAGCGTGTAATAAACGTAAATAAAATTATTCGTGGCGAAGGCCGGATCGACAGCGATGCCGAGCAAACCGCGCTCGCTGTTCGTGCAGATCCGGCTGCTGATATTGAGTGCCGGTGTCGCAAGAAGGGTCCCGTTCTGGTAGATCCGTAACTGACCCGTCTGAGTAGTTATCAGCAACCGACCGTCCGGTGTAAACGCGAGCGCAGTCGGTGCCCCGACACTAGCAATGGCTACGTCCTCAAAGTCGGGCGGAACGGGCGCCGAGTACGTGGTCGGCGATGACGAAAGGAAAAGGAAAAGAACTCCGAAAGCGAAGAGAAAGAAAACAACCGCGGCTCGATACGACATGATTCACCCTCCCAGGTACACGCACAGATATGCGGGACAGTTTAAGAAGCAGCTTGGGGCGGGGAACGAAACGTAGGGAATATTCTATTGCCCCGCATAAGGGCGAGTCAAAAAAAGTCGAGGGTTGGCACACGAGTCTCGCTGATGTTCTTCTCTCAAGCACTAAAACCGTTGACTCGAATTTGCGAAAGGCGTAGGCTCGGGGATACCAACAGTCAATCAAACTCTCTCAAGATACTTCACAAGAAGGGAGGATCAGTTCACATGAAGAAGGTCTATGTTTTTCTGGGCGCGGTCGCGGTGACCTCGGTCATTGTCGCTCTCGCGGTTTTCAAGGTTGTGACGGTCAGTGAAGCTGGAACGCTCGAACCTGTCACGGTCAAGAACGACAAGTTCTGCGGCACCGACGAAAGCCGTGCGGTCGTCGATAAGCAGGAGCAGGATCGTGTCTCGAAGAAAAAGGAACGCGCCTCGGCCGGCCAAGCAGCCAATGTCGCCGGAGGTGTCGTGAATGTTTACTTCCACGTCATCACAAACGGTACGCAGGGTTCCATCCGCGATTCCGATATCTCCGCGCAAATGCGAGTGCTGAATGACGCGTTCGGTCCGTGGGGTTGGAGCTTTCAACTCGCCGGAACCGATCGGACATCGAATGCCGAATGGTTCAACGACTGCTACTCCAACGAACGTGCAATGAAGGATGCGTTGCATCAAGGATCGGCCGACGACCTGAACATTTACACATGCGTGCCGGGACCTTATCTCGGTTACGCACGCTTCCCATCGAGTTACGACAATCAGCCGAGTCTGGATGGAGTCGTACTCCTCTATACCAGCCTTCCGCGTGGCGGCGAGCCAAACTACGACGAAGGCGACACGGCGACTCATGAAGTTGGGCATTGGTTCGGTCTTTATCACACGTTCCAAGGTGGATGTTCAAAGAACGGCGACTTTGTCGAAGACACCGCGGCCGAAAAATCCCCAGCGTTCGAGTGTCCGATCGGACGCGACACATGCCCGCGTGACCCGGGATTGGACCCCCTCGAAAACTTCATGGACTACACATACGATTCGTGTATGTTCACATTCACTGCCGGCCAGGACGCCCGAATGGACGAGATGTTTACGACCTACCGGTTTGGGCGTTGATCACTCGATTAGATAGTAAGAAAGGCAAGGGCGTCATCAAGACGTCCTTGCCTTTTTTTCCCGGCTTCCGGATTCCTAGTCTAAAATTTCAGATTTGAAATTTGAAATTTGAAGAGCCGCTTGAATTACCAGCATGCTCGCATCGACAATTGTCGGCCGACCGCTTATTCGCAGTCTCAAATTTCAAATTTGAAATTTGAAAGCCGGTTCGAATTGTCAGCGTAGTTCGGTCAAACCTTGTCCGTCCAATTTAGAACACAAAGCTTAGCCGGCGGCCTGCCCGTTCGCGATAAGGGTTGGATACTTTCCGCTCCAGCACGCAGTGCATGAAGATCCGGACTCGAGACCGATCGCTTCGAGCATTCCCTCGAGCGAGAGATAGCCCAACGAATCAGCTCCGATGTACTCGCATACTTCCTTGTTCGACATCCGCGATGCGATGAGATCCTGGCGATGCGGAGTATCGACGCCGTAATAACAGGAATGCGTAGTAGGCGGACATGAGATCCGCATGTGTACTTCCCTCGCACCGGACTCGCGGACCATCTGCACAAGCTTCTTCGACGTCGTGCCGCGAACGATGGAATCGTCGACAAGAATTACGCGTCGACCGTTGATCAGGTCCTTGATCGGATTCAACTTCAGACGAACACCAAACGAGCGAATCGATTGCGACGGCTCGATGAATGTACGTCCGACATAATGATTGCGAATGATCGCTTGTCGGAACGGAATACCTGACTGACTCGAGTAACCGATCGCGGCCGCGACACCAGAGTCCGGAACCGGCACGACGATGTCCGCGTCGATGGGATGTTCGACCGCGAGACGCTTACCCATCTTGTGACGCGATTCGTTTACCGATCGGCCGAAGATCGTCGAATCCGGACGCGAGAAGTAAACGTGCTCGAATGTGCATACGGCGTGAGTCTTTGCTTCGAACGGCTTCTTCGACTGAACGCCATTCTTGTCGATGACGACCATCTCGCCGGGTTCTATCTCGCGAACGTATTTAGCGTCGATAAGATCGAACGCACACGTCTCGCTCGCGACGCACCATGCGTCGTTGAGTTTGCCTAGGACGAGCGGACGAAAACCGCGAGCGTCGCGGACGGCGACCAGCGAGTCTTTTGTCAGAAATAAAAGCGAGAACGCTCCCTCGGTTTGCGTTAGAACTTTTTCGATCGCGTCGATGACATTCTTAGCCTTAGTTCTAGCGATGCTGTGAAGAATCGTTTCGGTATCCGACGTCGATGAGAAGATCGCACCTTCTTTTTCCAACTCGAGTCTGCGTGCCGCCGCGAACGGAAGGTTACCGTTGTGGCAAACCGCAATGTCGCCGTGTTGGCATGTAACGGAAAACGGCTGAACCTCTTTGATCGTGTTCTTACCGGTCGTCGAATATCGCGTGTGACCGATCGCGCTCGAGCCTTTCAACTTGAGAAGCACGTCCTCAACCAACACATCGGCAACGAGTCCCTGCGAGCGAAACTGATGTAGATCGACACCGTCGCTCGACACGATCCCGCACGCCTCCTGACCGCGATGCTGTAACGCGAAAAGGCCGAGTTGGGTAAGCGTAGACGCTTCGGAGTGTCCGAGGATCCCGAATATTCCGCACTCTTCTTTGAATTTGTCTAACGTGAGGTCCATGCTCTGAAGTCACAAAGGCGGTCGTTTTAGGACCGCCGGAAGTCCCATTTTAACCCTCGGGACAGTTAACCGCCAGCGACCGATTAGATTTATTCGGTGACCGAAAGTTTGTCCTTTACTCTCTGTAGATCGTCGACCGTATTGACGTTCGCGAAGAGATTAGCCGCATTCGGGAGATGTGAATATTCGTCAAACTTAACAATGCGAGGACTTAACTCGCCCACCACGTCCCGCATCGGGGGTGGCACACGTGGCAAATCCAAGATCCTCTCAACCTTGGGCAGAGCCGTCTCGACTCTGTAAAACGCACACAGCGGCTGAAGACGTCCGTCATCCTGCTCCGGGACCACCGCGCCTACATCGTCGGCGATCTTTTCCCCAAGCAGCGTTATCAGCTCTTTCGAGACAAACGGGTAATCGCAAGCGAGTAGAAAGATCCACGGTGAACTCGCATTAGCGAGAGCCGCGTGAAGTCCGCCAAGCGGTCCGCGATTCTCGTAAAGGTCAAAGATGAACGGAGTGTCGAGGGCGATCGACTGAGTCGCGAATTGAAGGGAGTTGCCGGCGACCATCGTCACACAGTCGGACAACAGCGCCTCGCGCACCGTGCGGACCGCACGTTGCGCAAGCGTCATCCCGCCCAATACGACGAACGCTTTGTCATGGCCAAGACGTGAAGATCTTCCGCCGATGAGAATAAATGCGTCGACTTGCATCTGCGTGTTACGTGTCCGTTCCGACCACAGGCAGTACCGCCCGCGTGAGCAGGGGTGGTCGAGACTCGGCATCAATCAACGTGCGGGACGATGAGCGCCACACCACTCGCTAACGCGAGCGGTACTGCCTGTGGCTTTAACCACGAACGCCGGAACTTCAATCGTCGAAACTCCCGGCGAACTCATCCCGACCCAGCATCGAGATCTCGATCGACTTCGACGTAGGCGTAAAACTCTTATCCGCCCGACTCCCGAGTGGCACCAACGGATTCGCCTCGGGGAAATATGCCGCCGCGCATCCGCGCGGGATCGGATACGGAACAACGATGAACCATTCCGCGTGGCGTTCGCCGTCTTCAAAGTGACTTGTGAGATCAACGACCTGTCCGCGTTTCAGTTTGAGTTCCTTTATATCGCCATCGTTCATCAGGATGATCCGTCGCTCATCCTTGATCCCGCGATACCGATCGGTCAGATCGTAGATCGTCGTGTTGAACTGATTGTGCGAACGGATCGTCGTCAACAGCAGTTGCCCCGGCTCGATCCGTGTCCTTTCGAGGACGCTCGATTTGAATTCCGCTTTCCCTGACTCCGTATTGAATTCGCGCTCTCGCGGCGCGTTTGGAAGATAAAATCCGCCGGGTTCGCGCACCCGCTGATTGTAATTTTCAAAGCCTTCGATAACCCGTTCGATCGAATTCCGGATATTGTCGTAATCGGCGACCATCGCATCCCAATCGACCGTTGTACGATCACCGAGCACCGTCTTTGCAAGCTGTGCGACGATCCACGGCTCGCTGCGAAGCTCTTTCGACGCTGGTTCGAATATTCCTTTCGACATCTGCACA